>JAHEKO010000466.1 GCA_024638355.1 Acidobacteriota bacterium | reverse complement strand
GTGACAGATGCCCGAGCCGGACCTTGGCCTGGGGCACGTCCTTCTCGATCTGGTAGGGGCCCGGCCTGGGATCGTGCGTCGAGGGCGGCGGCGGCCAGTCGGGCCGCACGGCCTCCGCGTCGGGCTGCCATTCCGCCAGGTGCCCCGACAGCAGCGCCACGGCCCGCTCGCGGCCGATATCGCCCGACACCGCGAAGACCAGGTTGGCGGGGTGCCAGTAGCGCCGGTGAAAGGCGCGTATGTCGTCCGGGCCGATGGCTTCGAGCGTTCGGCTGGTCACCGGGCGGGTGGCGAAGTGGTCCTCGCCCCACAGTAGCCACTCCCACTCCCGCTCCAGCAGGTCGAGCGGATCTTCGTTGCGCCGCCGCATGTTCTCGAGCAGGCTGCGGCGCACCGCGGTGAGGCGGTCGGGGTCGAAGCGTGGGCGCCGGAGCATGGCGAAGAAGAGCTCGATTCCGGCCTCGAGGTTCGCGGTCGTGACGTTCAGGGAGGCCCCGCCGCGGGCGATACCGGCGAACGAGGTGAGTCTCGCGCCGAGAAAGGCGACGCGGTCGTCGAAGGCGTCGGGGGCCAGGTCGGTTGTGCCGGCGCGCCGTAGGAGGGCGCCGGTGAGCGAAGCGAGGCCGGTCTGCGCGGGCGGATCGAGGAAGCTGCCGACGCGCAGCGCCACCGCGACGTCGACCAGCGGCAAGCTGTGGTCCTCGGCGATGAAGGCGACCGCTCCGCCGGGAAGCTCGGCGCGGTACGCCGCCGGATCGGGCGGCTGGAAGACGGGCTCTTCGAACCGAAGCATGCCCGGGTGGGCGGGAAGGGAAGACTGGGCGAAGGCGCCGCCGGCGCCGCCGAGCGCGAGGAGTCCGGCGAGCCAGAGCGCGGTGAAGAGACGCGAGACCGCGAGGATCGGGCGGGCGCGAGACCGGGCCGTACGATCCGCGGACTCGGCGCGGTTCGGTGACACCAGCGCGCGCGGTCCGCCCGCGCGGCGCGGGTAGACGAGGCCCCCGATCATGGTCCGGTCGCGCGAGGGGCGGTCGGGAGCGGAGTCCCTTCGCGGAAGTAGAGCGCCCGCGCCGGCCGGGCCGCTCGGAGGTAGCGCCGCGCCACGTCCGCGACCTCGGCCGCGCTCACGGCGAGAACGCGCTCGGGCCAGTCGTTGATGTGCCGCCAGTCGCCGAGGCCGTCGTAGATCAGCAGCTGGCGCATGAGCGCCTCGGTGTCGCGCAACCTGCGGTAGGCGTCGGCGGTGATCTGGTTCTGGACTCGGGCGAGCTCGTCGCCGTCCGGCGGCTCTTCGGCGAGCCGCTCGACCTCCTTCAGCCAGGCGTCTTCCAGCGGTCTCGGGTCGGCGTCGCCGCGCGCCTCGGCGGTGAAGAGGAACGAGCCCGAGCGGCGCAGGGGGTGCTGGAGAACCGAGGCGGTGTAGGCGAGCTTCTGGTCGAGCACGAGCGACCGGTAGAGGCGCCCCGCACGCCCGTTGAGGAGTCCGGCGAGGACCTGCAGGCGGTAGGAGTCGGGATGGCGGAAGGGCACCGACGGGTAGCGCAGCTGGACCTGCGGCGGGCACTCGCAGTGCGCGATCAGTGGCTCGGGCGCAGGCGCGGGGCGCTCCAGAGCGGGCGGCCGCGGCGCCGGCGTAGCCGCCGGCAATCGCCCGAAGTAGCGCTTCGCCAGCTCGGCGACCCGCTCCGCGTCGAAGTTGCCGACCAGGACGGCGGTCAGGTTCGGCGCCGAGAAGTGGCGCTCGAAGAACTCCCTGACCGCGGACCGCGACAGGCTGCGGATGTCCTGCGGCTCGCCGAGGGGCAGCCAGCTGTAGGGGAGATCGCCCCAGAAGAGGCGCCGGAAGGCCTCGTCGAGCTTGCCGGTCGGCTCGGAGCCGATTCGCAACCGCCGCTCTTCGGCGATGACCAGCTTTTCCTTGTAGAACTCGCGGAAGACCGGCTGGAGAAGCCGGTCGGACTCGAGCCAGAACCAGAGCTCGAGCTTCTCGGCGGGCACCGTGACGTAGAACATCGTCAGGTCTTCGAGCGTATGGGCGTTGAGGCCGGTGGCCCCGGCCTGCGAGTAGAAGAGGGAGAACTCGCCGAGGAAGGCCGCCTCGCGGGCCTCTTGCTGGAGCTCGCCAAAGCGCTCCTGGAGCGCTTCGAGTCGGCGCCCGGTCTTGGCCGAGGGCTTCGACTTCGTCTCGAGCTTCTCGATCTCAAGCGCGACGCGGTCGAGATCGGCGAGCAGATCCAGCTCGGCATCGAGCCGGCGGGCGCTGACCGTGCGGCTCCCCTTGAACAAGAGGTGCTCGAGCACGTGGCTCACGCCGGTCTGGCCCGGCCGTTCGTCGACGGAGCCGGCTCGCGCCGCCCAGCCGGCGGCCACGCTGCTCGCCTGCGGGCGCTCGACCAGCAGAAAGCGCATGCCGTTCGCGAGCTCGAGCTCGTCGACCGCGAGGCGCGCCGCCGGCG
Source organism: Acidobacteriota bacterium (assembly GCA_024638355.1). Taxonomy (GTDB): domain Bacteria; phylum Acidobacteriota; class Thermoanaerobaculia; order Multivoradales; family JAHEKO01; genus JAHEKO01. Next base: position 928 of record JAHEKO010000466.1, on the reverse strand, counting down.
CTTCTTCCGGGCCGACCGCCGCGCCGCCGGCTGTCACGCCCGACAACGCCACCGAGAAAAAGGCGAGAGCGAGCGAGCGGGCAGCCGCCATCGGGGCAGGCTAGCACGCCGAATCGCCGTGTAGACTCGGACGCGCTCACGGTGCCGAACTCCCGCCAGAAGCAGCTCACTTCCATCGCCGGGCTGGTGCTGGCGGCGGTAGCTGCCTACTGGGTGCTCGCCAGCTGGCGGCCGCCCCGACCCGTCTCGCGAGCGGCGTCCGCCGAGGAGTCTTCGGCCGAGCGTGCGTTCGCGCACGTCCTCGAGCTGGCGCGCGAGCCGCGGCCCCTCGGCTCGCCGGCCCACGACCGGGCCCGCGAGTTCCTGGTCGAGGAGCTACGTGCCCTGGGTCTCGAGCCGCGGGTGCAGGAGGCCACCGTCGTGATGCGGCGCGATGTCGATCTCTTCCTCGCGGTCAAGGTGCGCAACGTACTGGCGCGGCTGGCCGGCAGCGACTCGACCGGGGCGGTGCTCCTCATGTCGCACTACGACTCGCGGCCGAACACGCCCGGCGCCGGCGACGCTCTGGCCGGCGTGGCGGCCATCCTCGAGACGGTACGCGCCTTGGGCGCCGGGCCGCCGCTTCGCAACGACGTGATCGTGCTGCTGACCGACGCCGAGGAGCTCGGGCTGGCCGGCGCCCGCGCCTTCGTGGATGAGCACCCTTGGGCCGCCGACGTCCGTCTGGTGCTCAACCTCGAGGGCCGCGGCAACAGCGGACCGGCACTCATGTTCGAGACCCGCGAGGGCAATCTCGACGCGGTGCGCGGCCTGCGGGCCGCGACCTCGCGGCCCGCGGCCAGCTCGCTGAGCTACGAGGTCTATCGGCGCATGCCGAACGACACCGACTTCACCGTCTTCCGCGAGGCCGGCGTGCAGGGCCTGAACG
>JAHEKO010000465.1:2136-3385 GCA_024638355.1 Acidobacteriota bacterium | reverse complement strand
TCGACGACAGCCCGATCGTCCTCGTCACCATGGGCGGCTTCTCCTGGGCGCTCGGCTCGCTCGACGGTCTACAGAGCCGCCCGGAGCTGTCGTTCGTCGCCTTCACCGGCACGCACGAGCTCGAGCGCCACGCCAACGTTCTGCTCCTGCCCGATCGCTCGCCGGTCTTTCTTCCCGACTTGATCGCCGCCGCCGACGTCGTCGTCGGCAAGCTCGGCTACAGCACGGTGGCCGAAGCGTGGGCCGCCGGCACCCGCTACGCCTACATGCCGCGGGCCCGCTTTCCCGAGGGTCCGTCCCTCGCCGCCTTCGTGGGCGAGCACCTGCCGAGCGTAGAGCTCGACCGGCGGGCCTTCCTCGCCGGCGCCTGGCTCGACTCGGTGGTCGAGGTCCTTCAGCGGCCGCGGCCCCAGCGGCAGGTCGAGAACGGCGCCGACACGATCGCCGGGATCCTGGCCGAGCGTCTGGCCTGGAACCGCCCGAACGACGGCTTGACGTAGTCTGAGCGTATGCCGATAGCGGAGGTCGCCGGGATCCGCCTCCACTATGACCTGGTGGGCGAGGGCGAGCCTGTGGCTCTCCTCAACGGCGTCATGATGACGGCGCAGTCGTGGGCCTTCCAGACCTCCGCCCTGAGGAGTCGTTATCGGTGCGTGCTGCACGACTTCCGGGGCCAGCTCCTCAGCGACAAGCCGGAGGAACCGTGGAGCCTCGAGGATCACGCCGCGGACCTCGGCGCGCTTCTCGACCACCTCGGGATCGAAAGTTGCCACGTGGTCGGCACCTCCTATGGCGGCGAGGTGGGCATGCTGTTCGCCTTGGCTGCTCCCGAGCGCGTCCGGAGCCTGTCGGTGATCTCCTCGGTGAGCGAGGTCGGTCGGGAGCTCGACGGGATCGTCGCCGCGTGGGCGGAGACGGCTCTCGCGACGCCGGAGCGCCTCTATCGCTTCGCCCTGCCGCACAACTTCTCGCCCGCCTTCGTCGTCGCCAACCCCGAGTTGATCGATCTCGGCGACGAGCGGCTGCGCGGTTGCCGGCCCGAATTCTTCCGCGCCTTCGCGCGGCTTGTCGACGCGTTTCGCCGGCTCGACATCACCGCCGAGCTTGGCCGCATTGCCTGTCCGACGCTGGTCGTGGTCGGGGAAGAGGACCGCCTCAAGCCGCCGCGGTTCAGCCGCTTGCTCGCCGAGCGCATCCCCGACTCCGAGCTCGTGCTGATCCCCGGCGCCGGCCACGCGGTGATCCTCGA
>JAHEKO010000465.1:0-2036 GCA_024638355.1 Acidobacteriota bacterium | reverse complement strand
CCCGCCAAGCTCCCCGCGCTCGAGGATCGGATGCGAGAGGTGATCCGCTTTGCGCGACTCAACTTCGAGCGCGACACCGGGGGGCCCTTCGCCGCCGGGGTCTTCGAGCGTGACTCGGGCCGCCTGGTGGCGCTCGGGGTCAATCGGGTCGTCGCCACCGGCTGCTCGTCGGCCCACGCCGAGGTGATGGCGTTGTCGCTCGCGCAGCGGGCGCTCGGTGGCTGGGATCTGGGAGTCGAGGAGCTGCCGCGGCATCAGCTGGTGGTCAACTGGCGGCCCTGCGCGATGTGTTACGGCGCCGTCCTCTGGTCCGGCGTGCGGTCGCTGGCGATCGCGGGCAGCGGCCCGGAGCTCGAGGAGCTGACCGGATTCGACGAGGGCCCGCTCACTTCCGACTGGGATCTGGAGCTCGAGCGGCGCGGCATCGAAGTGATCGACGGTGTGCTGCGCGAGGAGGCGTGCGCCGTCTTCCGGGCGTTCGGCGAGAGCGCCGCGACGGTCTACAACCCTCGCCGCGGCTGACCCCTGGCGAGCGATCGCCGCCGCGTGATGGGTCGACGAGCGTCGGTAGATGCGGGTGGGTACCCGGGCGCCGAGGCGTGAGTACAATGGGCGCCCGCTATCTTCTCTGGGGGGATGCGTAGGGAGAATCTCCAGATGTTCGCGAGACGTTTGATTTCCGTGGTTGCCGTGGCCGCGCTGCTGCCGGCGACGCTCTGTGCTCAGGCCGAGGGCGATCGACAGATCACCGACCGGATGATCCGGCGGGCCGAAACCACCGTCGACCAGATCGCGCTGACGCGCTGGCACGTGCGGGAGTCGGTCGAGGCCCTCGACGCTCTGGTCAACAGTACCGACAACGCGCGCTCGGCCTACCGCGCGCTCGGAACTCGGGTCCGGAGTAGCGAGTGGCAGGTGGGCAGAACGCGTGTGGCCGTTGACCGCATGCAGGCTTCGGCGAACGCCTTCTTCAGCGATTGGGCCGAAAGTGTCGAGCAGATCACCGACGACGACCTGCGCGCCCAGGCGTTTGGCCGCATGAGCGGCACGCGCGATCGCTACGACGAGATCCTGGCGCTCGGGCGCCAGGCGCGAGACGAGCTCACCGACTTCGTGCAGCTCCTGCGCGACAAGCTGATGATCGGCAGCGACCTGAATCCGGAAGCCCTGGCCGCGCTGCGAGCCGATTCCGAGCAGTTCTCCGAGCGGGCCCAGACCGTCCGCCGGACGATCGATCGGACGATCGGCACCGCGACCCGCTACATCGACGCTCTCAGGCCGGAATGATCCACGGCGCCCCCTCGATCCTCTCCAGTCGCTAGCCGCCGAACGAAGCGACCGCCGCGTCCTCGTCGTCCAGAATCTCGAAGATCGAGAAGATCTGGGTGATGTTGAGGACGTTCTCGACCTTGCGCGGCAGATTGCTGAGCTTGATCTCGGCGCCGCGCGACTCGGCGGCGCTCCGCGAGGCGACCAGCTCGGCGATCCCGGAGGAGTCGAGACGTTTCGTGCTCTTCATGTTGAGCACGATCTGGGTCGCGCCGGCATCGAGCGCCTCGTTGATGGCTTTGCGCAGGGCGACGTCTCCCGAACCGATGGTGATCTTCCCTCTCGGCTCGAGAACGGTCACGCCCTCGCGATTTCGGCTCTGAATGTCCATCAGACTTCCTCCTCTGTCTGCTTGTCTGTCGTCGGAGCGGCGAGGTGCTTGCGCATGGTGACGACCGTACCGGGCGCAAAATCGAAGTCGACCTCGTCCATGAACCGCTGCATCAGGAACACCCCCCGGCCCTTCGGTTTCAAGAGGTTCTCGGGGGCCAGCGGGTCGGGCAGCGCCAGCGGATCGAAGCCGTCGCCCTGGTCGCGCACGCGGATGGTCAGCACCCGGGCGTTCACGCGCATGACGACTTCCACGGGCTTCTCGGAGTGCTGCCCGTTGCCGTGCTCGACTGCGTTGGCGGCCGCCTCGCGCACCGCGAGGCTCGCATGCTCGAGATCCTCGCCCGAGAACTTCGCGTACTTGAGCACCGCCTCCG
>JAHEKO010000464.1 GCA_024638355.1 Acidobacteriota bacterium | reverse complement strand
CGACATCAGATCGAGCACGGCACGGGGAGAACGGCGCTGCATCCGGCGGAGGTTCTGCGGGACGCCCTGGCGTAGACGCCCGGCGCTCCTCGCCGCCCGGACCGGGTCGGGCGTGTCGGATCGAATAGGTCCTCAATCGAATCGCCCCCAATCAGATCGCCCCCCAATCGAATCGCCCTCCAATCGAATCGCCCCCCACGGGTGGGGGCGCTACGCTGAATCCTGGCTGCCCGGGAGGGCGTTTCCGGTTGGCACGAGATACCATCCCAGGATCATGCCGACCGTCCCCATATCCGAGCTCCTGCAGATGGAAGGATGGGAAAGCCCCCCCGGGGACTGGCTCACCATCACCCAGGAGCGGGTCGACCAGTTCGCCGACGCCACGCTCGACCACCAGTTCATCCACGTCGACCCCGAGCGGGCCGCCGCTACGCCCCTCGGCGGCCCGATCGCGCACGGCTTTCTGACGCTCTCGCTCCTTCCGCACCTCTCCGAGGACATCGCCCCCACCCCCGAAGGCGTGAAGATGGCCTTCAACTATGGCCTCAACAAGGTGCGCTTCCCGCGGCCGGTGCGGGTCGGCAGCGACATCCGTCTGCGCTGGAAGATCCAGGACGTCAGCGAGCGCCTGGGCCGCATCGTCGTTATCGCCAAGGCCACCGTCGAGATCAAGGGCGAGCCGAAGCCCGCGATGGTCGCCGAAACCGTCACCATGTTCGTTGTCGAGTAGGCCACCGGTGCGCGTCGAAGGAAAGATCGTTCTGATTACCGGCGGGGCGCGCGGCATCGGCCGCGCCCTGGCCGAGCGCTTTCACGAAGAGGGTGCGGCGGGTATCGCCGTTGCCGATCTCGATGGCGCCGAGGCCTCTCGGGTCGCGGCCGGCATCGAGGGGCTGGGCTTCGCCGCCGACGTCTCCGACGAGGCGGGCGTTCGCCAGGCCGTCGCTCGCGCCGAGGAGCGCTTCGGGCCCGTCGACCTCATGTGCTCGAATGCCGGCGTCGCCTTCTCCGACTCCCCCGGCTGGACCGCCGCCTCGCAGCCCGACGAGAAGTGGGAGCTCGCCTGGCGGGTCAACGTCATGGCTCACGTCTGGGCCGTGCGCGCCCTGCTGCCCGGCATGCTCGCCCGCGGCGGCGGCTACTTTCTGCACACCGTGTCCGCCGCCGGGCTGCTGAATCAGATCGGCGACGCCGTCTATTCGACGACCAAGCATGCCGCCCTCGGGTTTGCGGAGTCGCTCGCCATCACCCACGGCGAGCAGGGAATCGGGGTGTCGGTCATCTGCCCCCAGGCCGTGCAGACGCGGCTCTACGCCGGCCAGGAGCACGACGGTCCGGCCCGGGCGGCCTCGGCCGACGGGGTCCTCGAGCCCGCCGACGTCGCCGACGCGGTGATCGCGGGACTCGAGAGCGAGAGTTTCTTGATCCTGCCGCATCCCCGCGTAAGCGACTACATCCGTCGCAAGGCGGGCGACTACGAGCGCTGGCTCGCGGGCATGCGCCGCTTCCGCCGCTCGCTCTTTCCCGACGACGGCCTCATGAACCCGGAGATGGAAGCTTGAGCCGGCTGCTTCTCGTGCGCCACGGCCAGGCGTCGCACACCTCGGACGACTACGACCAGCTCTCCGAGCTCGGCTACCTCCAGGCGCGCCGCCTGGGCGAGCAGTGGGCCGCCGAGGGGCTGGTGCCCGACAGCGTCTACGTCGGCCCGCGCAAGCGCCACCGCCAGACCGCCGAGACGCTGGCCGCCGAGATCTCCGACGGCTGGCCCGAGGCCCGCTACCTCGACGGTTGGGACGAGCACGAGGCCTACAACGTCGTCATGTACTCGATCCCGCGCCTGGCCAAGACCGACGAGCGGGTCGCCGAGCTCGACGAGCGCAGGCAGGCGGGCGGCCGCGACGGGCAGCGGGCCTACTTCGACCTCTACCAGCACGTCACCCGGCTCTGGGTGCTCGGCGGGCTCGACCTCGACGGCGCCGGCTTCGAGCCCTGGCCCGAGTTCCGACGACGGGTGCACCAGGCCCTGGATCACGTCCTCGCAACCGAGGGCCGCGGCAAGACGATCGCCGTGTTCACTTCGAGCGGCCCGGTCTCGGTCGCCGCCGGCCGGGCGCTCGAGCTCGACGACGAACGGACGATGGCGCTGTCGTGGCTGGTGCAGAACATCGCCGTCACCGAGGTGCTGTGGGCTGGCGAGGAGATCGCGCTCAAGTCGTTCAACGCCCTGCCGCGCCTGGGGGGTGACGAGTTGAAGACGCTGGTCTAGCCTGACCAGGCTGACGCGCCGCCGTCGCGCGGCCGCTTGCAGTAATCTCTCCCGGTCATGACGCCACGAGTTGAGATCCTCGACCTCCACTACCAGGGCCACCCTGGCCTGATCGCTTCGTTCCTCATCTCCGGCCCGCACGGTCACGTGCTGGTCGAGTCGGGCCCCGGCTCGACGCTCGCCTCCCTCGTCGCCGCCCTCGACTCCCACGGCCTCGAGCCCCACGACATCCACACCCTGTTCCTGACCCACATCCACTTCGACCACGCCGGCTCGGCCGGTTGGTGGGCGCAGCAAGGGGTGCGGGTCTGCGTGCACAGGGTCGGTGCGCCTCATCTGATCGATCCGAGCAAGCTGATCAAGAGCGCCTCGCGGATCTACGGCGATCAGATGGAGACGCTGTGGGGCGACATCGTGCCGGCGCCGGCGGCGAGCGTGCGGGCGGTGGAGGACGGCGACGTGATCGAGGCGGCCGGGCTCGAGTTCCGGGCGATCTACACGCCCGGGCACGCCGGCCACCACCATGCGTGGCGGGTGGGCGACGTCGCCTTCGTGGGAGATTCGATGGGGATCCGGGGGGGCGTGATTCCGTGGCTGGATCTACCGGCGCCGCCGCCCGAGTTCCAGCGGGAGCTGTGGAAGGAGTCGCTCGACAAGCTGCGTGCGGAGAGGCTCGAGACGATCTACCGAACGCACTTCGGGCCGCGCGCCGACGTGGCCGAGGAGATCGACCGGATCGAGAAGCTGATCGACGAGTCGACCGAGAAGGTCAAGTCGATGCTCGACGAGGGACTCGAGCGCGACGAGATGATCGCCCGCTACGGCGAGTGGATGAACGGCCGGGCGCGCGACGAGGGCTTCGATCCGGGCAAGGCCGAGGGCGAAGACAAGCTCAATCCGCGCGACATGTCGGTGGACGGCATCACGCGGTACTGGAAGAAGAAGGCCGAGGCTGGCGGCTGACAGCTTCCGGGCCCGGCGCCTATGCGGGGCGGTGCTCGAGTAGCGCCTGGAAGGCCGGGTGGTCGCGGAGAGGGTCCAGGTTGCTGTCGTGGCGGATCCAGTCGAGGTAGGCGTCGCCACCGGCGAGGCATCTCTCGATCGACTCCATCGCTCG
>JAHEKO010000463.1 GCA_024638355.1 Acidobacteriota bacterium | reverse complement strand
GCGCCGGGGCGCGAGCCGTGCGCCGCGTCATCGAGGCCGCGGGAGACCAGGGGATCGCCGTCTTGACCCTCTTCGCCTTCTCCGCCGACAACTGGCAGCGGCCGCGGGTCGAAGTCGAGGCACTGATGGCGCTGTTCGAGCGCTACCTGGCCACCGAGGCCGAACGCTGCCGCGAGAACGGCGTGCGCCTCTCCGTCATCGGAAGGCGGGACCGACTGGCGCCGCGGCTCCTCCGGGCGATCGAAGCCGCCGAGGACTTGACCGGCGAAGGCTCGCGTCTCCTGCTGAGAATCGCGCTCGACTACTCGGGGCGGCAGATGCTGGCGCGAGCAGCGGCTCTGCACGCTCAGCGGCCGGCCAACCCGGCCGACCGGGCCCGCGGCCTGCCGGGCGGGAGCGACGCGGCGTCCAGCCTCGATCAGTTCGAGCGAGCGCTCGAGCGAGCCTGCCACTCGGTGCCCGGCGTACCGCCGGTGGACCTGCTGATCCGGACCTCGGGAGAGCAGCGGCTGAGCGACTTCCTGCTCTGGGAATCGGCCTACGCGGAGCTGGTCTTCACGGCGACCCCGTGGCCCGACTTCGACGCCGCCGAGCTCGAGTCCGCTCTAGCCGAGCTCGCTCGCCGCGAGCGGCGTTTCGGAGGTCTTCCCCACCCGCCGGCCGTCGGCGCTCGAGGCTAGCGAACCTCCGGCTCGAACGGGGCGAGCTCGCTCGCTCATGAGCGAGGCAGATCGAAGTCGCCTACCTCCCCAGCTCGTCCGCCGTCGGATAGCTCGGCCGGATGTCGACCGGCACTTCGTCCAGCTTGTCGATCGCCGCGATCAGCTCGGGCGTCGCCCTGCCGTACGTGTCGAGAAACTCCTGCGTGCCCGCGTAGTCGCCGGTCGCCTGGAGCATCAGCATCAGGTCGAGCAGCTCGCGAATGGCTCCGGGGAACTTCTCCGAGACCGTGCGGAAGAGCCCGTCCTCGCCGACCTCCACCGCGCCCTTCTCGATCAGGTAGTTGAACTGCGACACCGTTCCCCGCCCATGCGCCTCGTGGAGGCCGAAGCGCGCCGCGCGGAAGAGGCCCGCCAGGTAGGTCGGCTCGAGGGTCGCCATCACCCGCTCGTCGATCATGCCCCGCTCCGCCAGGGCCAGGGTGTTGTAGGTGCCCATCACGTCGGCCTTGGCCTCCTCGAGGGTCGAGTAGAGGTCGCGCAGCTCGAGTCGCACCTCGGTTTCGCGCCCGTCGACCGTGATCAGTCCCGGGCCGAGGCCGTGCGAGAGCTCGTGATGGAGCACCTCGCTCAGGAAGGCGTCGAAGGAGATGCGCTCCACGTCCTCCGGCGCCATGACCCGCTCGGCGATCGGCAGCAAGACCTGGTCGTACTTGGCCCGCAGCACGTTCCGCAGCAGGACCTTTTTCGAGCCCTTGCTCTCGCGCACTCTCTCGTCGTTGGGCAGATTGAACGCCAGGGTCTGGACGCCGGCCTTGGTGTCGCCGGCGGCGAACACCAGATCCACGACCCGAATCGGGCTCTCCGCGCCGCGGTCCAGATTCTTGTGCTCGTCGGGAATGGGCAGGTTGCGCTCGAGCCACGGTAGCTCGGCCTTGAAGCGCTCGAGCGCCGCCGACTCCTCGGGCAGCGTCACCGTGACGAACGACTCGAAGGCGCTCTTGTAGCCGAACAGGCCGTCCTCGTAGGTCTCGTAGGGTCCGATGGTCACCTCGATGGGCGAGTCGAGGTCCATCCAATCGAGATCGCTCTGGTAGTAGTCGTCGCTCGCGAAGGCCGCGGCTCGCGACTCGAGGAAGCGGGCGAGCGACTCGTGGCGAGTGAGGGCGGCGGCCTCACGCATCTTGGCGGCCGCCGGTTCGAGCCACTCGCGGAAAGCCTCGGAGTAGGGGACGGCGGCAAGACCGTTCTCCGCCTGAACGACGAGAGTCGTCAAGGAGGTGAGCGCCCCGCGGCTCTCCGGGTGCTTCTCGAGCCAGCTCTCGAACTCCTCACGAGTCAGGTCGGTCGGGTAGTAGCCGGCTCCCTCGGGGTGCTCCAGGTCGCCGAGGAACGGCTCCATCTCGTCCAGCCGATCCCAGGGCCCGAAGTTGATCGCGAAGTAGGCGCGGGCGGCCTCGGCGTTCGGCGCGTTCGACGCCTCGAGATCGGCGCGCAGTTTCGAGTTGTCGACCCAGACCTGGCGCAGGAAGATCTCGTCCATGGGCCGCGACGCCGCGACCAGCAGGCCCAGAACCTCCCGATCCTCGTCGGTGAGAGACGCGATGTCGGCGGTCATCTCGGTGGGCGCGTAGCGCTCCAGGCGCTCGGCGACGTCTTCCGCGATAGCCAACTCGGTGACCCCCTCCTGCATGCCGCGATCCGCTCCGGGCTGCGCACAGCCGAGAGCGACGATTAGAGTCAGTGCGATCCACCTCACGATGACCTCCCTTCCGAGGGCGCAATGGTCGCACAGACCGGCACCTCCGGCACCACCCGTTGGAGTAAGATCGCGCTCCATGGCGTACTGGCTGCTCAAGAGCGAGCCCAACGACTACAGCTACGACGATCTCGAGCGCGACGGCGAGACCTATTGGGACGGGGTGAAGAACAACGCCGCCCTCAAGCGGATGCGCGAAGTCGCCGAGGGCGATAGCGCTTTCGTCTACCACACCGGCAACGAGAGGGCGGTCGTCGGCGTCGCCAGGATCACGTCGGGCCCCTATCCCGACCCGGAGGCCGGCGACCCCAAGCTCGTGGTCTTCGATCTCGAGCCGGACCGCCGCCTGGATCGGCCCGTGACCCTCAAGGAGATCAAGGCCGATTCGGCCTTCGAGGGCTTCGATCTCGTGCGCGTCCCGCGCCTGTCGGTGATGGAAGTGCCACCGAAGCTCTGGAAGCGCATCCTGAAGCTGGCCTCGTAGCGCCCGGACCCGTGCCGGGCGAATCCGGATGGGGCCTCGCGACCGCGGGCTCCGCAGGCCTCGTGCCGTAGCGCCCGGACCCGTGCCGGGCGAATCCGGTCAGGACGCCGCCCGATCAGGACGCCGCCCGAGGAGAACGCCGCCCGAGGAGAACGCCGCCCGAGGAGAACGCCCCCCACAGGTGGGGGCGCTACTCGGGGCCGAGGGCCAGCGCGGTGCGAGCGGCCAGGTCGAGGAGCTCGACGCCTTCGCTCAGCGAGACGCGGTCGACGTCCCGGACGAAGCTGACGCGGAACTCCCGGTCGTCGCCCTGGGCCATCAGGGCGAGCCGGAGCGGGCGTCCGAAGTCCTCCAGCCGATAGGTCCAGATCTCGAGCGGCAGGTAGCGAATCCGAACATTGTCCTCGGCGCCCGCCGACGGATCCCAGCTCAGGGCCTCGCGGCTCGTGACCCGCAGGCCGGTGGGCGAGCCGAGCAGAATCAG
>JAHEKO010000462.1 GCA_024638355.1 Acidobacteriota bacterium | reverse complement strand
AGCCGCAGCAGGACCTCCTCGAGCAGGCCCAGATCCGCGGCCTGCTCACCGCGCACCCCTTCGAGCAGCGGCAGGCCGCGAATGCCGCGCACCATCTCGGCCGCCTCGCCGGGGGTGAGCGGCGGCACGCCGAAGCGCACGTCGCGGAAGACCTCGACATACTTGCCGCCCAGACCGAACATCAGGAGCGGGCCGAAGCGCGGGTCGGTGGAGATGCCGAAGATCACCTCGTGACCGCCGCGCAGGAGCTCCTGGAGGAGCCAGCCCTCGACGCGGTGACCGGCGGCGCCGACCGAGGCCTCGATCTCGGCGAGCGCCCGCGTTAGCTCCTCGGCGTTGCGCACGTCGACACGCACGGCGCCGGCATCGCTCTTGTGAACCAGCTCCGGCGCCACCGCCTTGACCACCACCGGGTAGCCGAGCTCCTCGGCCGCGGCGTGGACCTCCGCCGCCTCGGCGGCGGTGCGGCGCCAGGCGGCCACCGGCACGCCGTAGTGCTCGAGCACGCGGGTGGCGTCTTCGGGCGGCAGGTAGCCGTCGCCGGTCGCCGCCAGCAGCCGCGCGACCGCTTCGTCGTCGACTTCGAAGGGCCCGCCCGGTGCCTCCTCGGGGCGGCGGCGCCACTCGGCGTAGCGGGCCAGCTGGGCGAGGGCGCGGGCGGCGGGCTCGGGGAAGCGGTAGACGGGTGGCACGTCGTCGCGTGCCCGCGCCTCTTCGTAGAAGTCCTCGGTGGCCATCATCACGGCGACCACCGGCTTGCTCGCGCCCCGCGCGGTCGCCGCGACGTGGTCGAGGATGACGATCGGGTTCGACAGCAGCGGCGTGACGTTGACGACCATCACCATGTCGACGCCGTCGTCGGCAAGGAAAGCGCCGAGCGCCTTGGCGTAGTCGCTCTCTTCGGCCGAGGCGATCATGTCCAGCGGGTTGCGGACGCTGGCCTCGGCGGGCAGGAACGACTCGAGGGTCGAGCGCGTGGCCGGCGACAGCTCGGCCATCTCGAGCCCCAGGTTGACGCAGGCGTCGGTCGCCATGATCGCGGGGCCGCCGGCGTTGGTGACGATGCCCACGCGGCTGCCGGCCGGCAGCGGACAGCGGTCGAGCGCCCGGGCGACGCCGAACAGCTCGTCGATGGTGTTGGCGCGCAGCACGCCGCACTGCTGGAGGAAGGCGGAGACGGTGACGTCGGCGCCGGCGATCGCCCCGGTATGGCTGCTGGCGGCCCGCGCTCCCTCGGCCGTGCGGCCCGACTTGACGATCAGGATCGGCTTCTTGCGGCTCACCCGCTTGGCGATCTCGGTGAAGGTGCGCGGGTTGCCGAACGACTCGAGGTACATGCAGATGACCCGCGTCCGGGGGTCCTCCTCCCAGTACTCCGCCACGTCGTTGCCCGAGACGTCGGCCTTGTTGCCCATCGAAGCGAACTGGGTGAGGCCGATTCCCAGGTCGGAGGCGGCGTTGAGGATCGCCACCCCCAGCGCCCCCGACTGGCTGACGAAGCCGACGGTGCCGGGCCGCGCCGGGGTCGGCGCGAAGGTGGCGTTGAGCGACACCCCGGCGTCGGTGTTGATCACCCCCATGCAGTTCGGACCGATCATGCGCACCCCGGCTTCGCGCACCCGCTCGCACAGCCGGCGCTCGGCCTCGGCGCCCTCGGGGCCGGTCTCGGCGAAGCCGGCGGTGATGACGACGAGCCCCCGGACTCCGGCGGCGATCGACTCGTCGACCATCGGCAGAACCAGCTTCTTGGGCACCGCCACCACGGCCAGGTCGACCGGGTCGGGCACGTCGCCGATCCGCGGGTAGGCCTTGAGCGAGTGAATCGAGCGAGCGTGCGGGTTGATCGGAAAGATGGCGCCCTGGAACTCGCCCATCACCAGGTTGTGGAGCAGGGCGAAGCCGATCGACTCGCGGTTGCGCGAGGCGCCGATCACCGCCACCGAGCGGGGCGAGAAGATCGGCTCGAGGGAGGCGCGGGTGGGTCTGGCCGGGGGCTCTGTCATTAGAGGTCCTCTCGAGCGGATCTTATGCCCGAGAGGACCCGAATCGTCGGTGAAGACGACCCGCCCGCGCGGTCAGGGTTTGTAGACGAGCCCGATGACGGTGCCACCGACGACGCCGTCGATCAGGTTGGTCCCGCCCCAGCACCAGCTCAAGTAGTACGGGAAGCCCTCGAGAACCAGGGGGTTGTAGTGGTTCGTGAAGAACGCGGCCAGGCCGAGGAAGAGTCCGAAGGTCGCCCCGCCCTTCCAGCCTGCTGCCCAGCTGCCGTGGGTCCGGGCGAAGAAGAGGGCCGCGAAGAGGGCGACGAAGACGCTGACGAAGAGGAACATGAACGGCGAAGCCGCTTCCTTGGTGAAGACGTCGTAACGCATGTAGGTGTTGCCGAGAATCAGCCCGTGCATCACGAAGTCGGCCAGCCAGACGACGACGCCGGCGGCGATGCCGGCCAGAACGATCTTGGTCCAGTTCATCTCTTCCTTTCCGCCCCGGTTGGGACAGTGATTGACGGATCGCGCGCATTCTACATGGGCCCCGGTGCCTGAGCCGGCCACGAGCCGAGGCTTTGTCGCGGACGGCGACGCACTAAGATCGAGCCATGGCTCGAGCCCTGACTCTCGTCTTCGTCTTCCTTCTCGTTACCGCACTCGTGCCTTGCTCGTCGACCGCCCTCTCAGGTGTGGGCTGGCAGCGCAGCCAGAGTGAGAACTTCATCGTCTTCAGCCATCTGGACGAAGCGGCGACGACGGAGATCGTGCTCGATCTCGAGCGGCTGCGCGCGGTCCTGGAGGAGATGTTTCCCAACGCGACGTTCGACTCGCCGCTCGACACCCTGATCTACATCTTCGAGGACGCAGAGTCCGTCGAGCCCTATGCGCTCGGTGGTGGGCAAGCCGGGTTCTTCGTACCGCACCGGCACGCGAACTTCGCGGTGGTGGTGGGCAGCCAGCCCGGCGAGGCCCTGCCGGTAGTCTACCGGCAGTACCTCCACGACGTGGTCAACAACAACCTGCCGCAGGCGCCGCCGTGGCTCCGGCACGGGTTGGCGGAGATCTTCAGCACCTTCGAAGCCGACGGCGAGACCGCCCGCGTGGCGCTGGCGGCTCGCGGCGAGGCCGGGCTGTCGCTCGAAGGATCGGAGCGGATGCCGGTGGGCGAGCTGCTCAGCCTCGAGGCGGTACCGGGTGATGCGTCGGTGAACGCCTTCACTCACGGTGCCTGGGCGCTCGTGCACTACCTGTTGATAGACGACGAGGCGCGCTTCGAGGCCGCGCGCCGGTGGGTCGGTGAGCTCGAGCGGAACCCGACCTCGAATGCCTCGATCACCGACTTTCTCGGAGCGGACGCGGCGGCGCTCGACGCCAGCGTCGCGGCGTACGTCGCGAG
>JAHEKO010000461.1 GCA_024638355.1 Acidobacteriota bacterium | reverse complement strand
GCTTCCGGCGCTGGGGGCCGGTCGCGGCCGCGGTCGCCCTCGGCAGCCTGGTGGCCCTGCCGCAGCTGGTGGAGTTCGCTCGCATCCTGCCGCACACCTACCGCGGCTTCTGGGGCTACTCGGCGAGCGGCGCGACCGTCTCCAGCTGGGGCCCCGCTTCGGCGATCGAGTGGCTCCTACCGCTCTTCTTCGGCCGCCCCGATCTCGGCTACTGGGGCCAGGCGTACTCCGGAGGCGACCTGCCGCTCTTCTTCTCGCTCGCTCCGGGGGTCCTGGCGCTCGGGCTGGTTCTCGCCTCCGGCCGCCCCGCCCGCCAGGTCGCCTGGTGGTCGTGGGCGGCGATCGGCGTCGGTCTCTTCTTCGCCCTCGGGGGGCGCAATCCGCTCCTCGGTCTGCTGCTCCGCCTGCCGCAGCTCGACCTGATCCGGCTGCCGGTGAAGTTCTGGCTGCTGACCGCGATCGGCGGCTCGCTCCTGGCCGCGGTCGGCTTCGAGCGCCTCCTGTTCGGCGAGGTGCGGGCGTACCGCCGGATCGTCGGCGCGCTGCTGGCGCTCTACGCCGCGCTCTGGCTCTTCGCTGCGCTGGGCGGCGGAACCGCCTTCGGCTGGGCGCGCCGCCGCATTCCCGCGGCCTTCGGCGACGGCTTCGTCGATCAGGAGCGGCTGCGCTGGGCCGGCCTCGCGCTGATCCACATCCTGCTGCTCGCCGCCACCCTGGGCCTCCTCCGGGTGGCGCGGCGCCACCCCCGGTGGCTCGCGCTCTTGCCGGTCCTCCACCTGGCCTCGCAGATCTTGTTTCTGAGGCCGCTCCTGGCCACGGACGACGTCACGCCCTACCGCGACGCGCCGCCACTCCTCGCGGCTCTGCCGGCCGGCACCACCGTTGTTCACGGCGATGCCGGTGGCCTCTTCG
Organism: Acidobacteriota bacterium; assembly: GCA_024638355.1. GTDB lineage: Bacteria > Acidobacteriota > Thermoanaerobaculia > Multivoradales > JAHEKO01 > JAHEKO01. The sequence goes on along the minus strand of JAHEKO010000461.1, from coordinate 2,482 downwards.
GCCAGCCTCGGATTCCGATCGAGCGCTATCCCGACCGGCGCCTGATCTGGTTCCAGCGCCAGGCCCATGAACAGCTCTACCCCCACGCCGGGGTGCGCTGGCGGCGCTACGAGCTGAATCACTCGCCCGAAGGGTTGGACGCCTTCCTGACCCGGGCGACGGCGCAGGCGATGCAGATCCTCGCCGACCCGGCGCGGGTTCGGCTGCTGGCGGCGTCGGGGGTCGACCGCCTGCTGATCGGCCGGCGTCTGGGGCCGCTCGAGGCGGCGGGGCAGGTGGAGCTGCTGCACACCGAAGCGACCTCGGCCGGTCCGATCTACGTCTACGGCATTCCCGCTCGGGTCGCCCGGGCGCGCCTGGTCGGCGTCGTGCACCGCGCACCGCATCTCAACCGGAGCCTGGAGATTCTCACCGCCTCCGGATTCGACCCGGGCTCGGCGACCGTGGTGCCGGGCGCCGGCGGCGTGACCGAGCGGCCCGGCGGCTCGGTGGAGTGGCTCGAGGACGGGGCCGAAGCGATGGAGCTCCGGGTGGCGAGCCCCGAAGGAGGTGTGCTGGTCGTTCAGCGCACGCCGCTGCCGATCTACCGCGCGGAGGTGGACGGCGAGGTGGTCCCCATCGTTGCCGCCGACCTGCACCGCATCGGCGTCGAAGTGGGACCGGGCCCGCACCGCGTGCGGATCTGGGCGGACCGGACGCCGCTCGCCGTCTCGACGGCGATCGCGCTTCTGGCCCTGGCCGGCGCCGCGGTCGTGGCGGTGCGCCTACGCTGCTAAGATCGCGCCTCTCCGCTGTATGAGCGCCGCCCCAGCGACCCACTTCGACAAGGTCCTGATCGCGAATCGAGGCGAGATCGCGGTGCGCATCGTGCGCGCACTGCGCGAGCTGGGAATTCGCACCGCGGCCATCTACTCCGACGCCGACCGCCGCGGGCTGCCGGTGCTCTTGAGCGACGAGGCCCACCGGATCGGTCCGGCGCCTTCGCGCGAGAGCTACCTCAAGGGCGAGGCGATCGTCGAGCTGGCGGTGGCGATCGGCGCCGACGCCATTCACCCCGGCTACGGCTTCCTGGCCGAGCGGGCGGACTTCGCCCGGCAGGTCGAAGAGGCCGGGCTGCGCCTCATCGGCCCGCCGTCGAGCGCCATCGCGGCGATGGGCTCCAAGCTCGAAAGCCGCCGCCTGATGCTCGAGGCGGGTGTGCCGGTGGTGCCGGGCGGCGACAGCGCGCTCGCCGATCTCGACCAGGCGACCGCCCTCGCCGAGTCGATCGGTTACCCCTTGATGCTCAAGGCGTCGGCCGGCGGCGGCGGCAAGGGGATGCGGCTGGTCCGCGAGCCGGACGAGCTGAAGGCGGCCTACCGGGCAACGCGCTCCGAAGCGGCCGCGAGCTTCGGCGACGACGCGATCTACATCGAGAAGTACGTCGATCGCCCGCGGCACGTCGAGATCCAGGTGCTGGCCGATCAGCACGGCAAGGTGGTCTCGCTCGGCGAGCGGGAGTGCTCGCTCCAGCGCCGGCATCAGAAGGTGGTCGAGGAGGCTCCCTCGCCGGTGGTGTCGCCCGAGCTCAGGGCGCGCATGGGAGAGGCGGCGGTGCGGGCGGCGCAGGCGGTCGGCTACACCAACGCCGGCACGGTCGAGTTCCTGCTCGACGCGGCCGGCGAGTTCTACTTCCTCGAGATGAACACGCGGCTCCAGGTCGAGCATCCGGTGACCGAGATGGTGACCGGCCTCGACATCGTGCGCTGGCAGATCGCGATCGCCCAGGGCGAGCCGCTCGCGCCCGAGCTCGACGCCGTGGAGCCGGTGGGGCACGCCATCGAGCTGCGCCTCTACGCCGAGGATCCGTTCCACAACTTCGTGCCGTCGCCCGGCCGGATCGAACGCCTGCGACTGCCGGAGGGACCGGGCGTGCGCAACGACTGCGGGGTCTACGAGGGCGCCGATGTGAGCATTCACTACGATCCGATGCTCGGCAAGATGATCGTTTGGGGCCGCGATCGCGGCGAGGCTCTCCGCCGCCTGCGCCGGGCGCTGGAGGAGACCCGGATCGAGGGTATTCGGACGAATCTGCCGCTCTACCGCGCGCTGCTCGACGACGACGACTTTCGCGCCGGCAACCTCGACATCGCGATGCTCGACCGCAAGCTGGCCGCGGGCGACCTGCGGCCGGCGCAGGCGAGCGAGAACGCCGACCTGCCGCTGCTCGCCGCCGCCCTCGAGCACTCCCTGAGAACCTCGCGGGCGGCCGCGGCGCCGTCGCCGGAGGGCGGGCGGCGCGGGCACTGGCGCGAGGCGGGCCGTCGCGAAGCGCTGCGAGGGACAAGGTGGAGCTGATCGTCCGCAGGGCCGGCGAGGAGACGCGGGTCGAGCTCCGGCGGGTGGACGAGGGCTTCGAGGCGCGCGTCGGCGATCGGGTCTACCTCATCGACCGGATCGAGATCAACGGCTCCATCCGGAGCTTCCTGATCGCGGGCGCGCA
>JAHEKO010000055.1 GCA_024638355.1 Acidobacteriota bacterium | reverse complement strand
AACACGCAGTGGGTGTCGTGGAGAGCGAAGCTGACGGTCCGGTTGGCGAAGGAGGTCGGGTTCGCCACCGACTCCCAGTACTGGGCATCGGTGAAGACCAGGGTGTCGGCGGCGCCGCGCCGCTTCGTCTTCTGCGGCAGGTAGCCGTGGACGTGGTAGATGGAGATCGGCGGGCTGTCGTTGGCGCCTCGGTCGGTACGCGGATGAAAGCTGGCGCGTGAGATCGGCCAGGCCACGGGATCCCTTCCGGGACTGTGCCCCTCGTTCGCTCCCTGCTCGAGCAGATCGTCGGCGTTGAACGAGATCACCCGCCGGATTCGCTGCAGGTCGCGCTTCTGGTCGGCGCGCAGGATCTCGACCAGGGTCGAGAGCGAGTCGTCGCCTCCGGGCTCGACGTCCTTGTACAGACGCTCGCGCAGGAGTCGCACGAGCTCCCGGTGCGCGTCGCCGATCGCATCCTCGGACTCTCTGCGCTTGGGCCGCAGCGAGTACTCGATCTCCTCGAGCAGGATCTGAAAAGCGAGGGGATGCGGCGGTACCGCGGCGACGTCGAAGCGGCGGGCAAAGCCGGCGCCGAGGCCGGGGGTGGCTTGCAGAAGCTCCCTGGCCTTCTGGACCAGCTCCCAGTCGGCGTCATCGATCTGGAGCCAGGCCGGCGGCTTCGCCGGCTTGGAGCGGCTCTTGCCGGCGGGCTTTCTCGTCTGCTTCCAGACGTCGGCCACCAGCCCGCCCCAGCTCGGTACTCCGCGGCCCATCGAGACCCCGGCGCCCAGGACCAGGGTAATGCCGCCGGAGCGGCAGTCGGCGATGAGCTTCTGGCGATTCCTGGCTAGCTTGCCGGGCAAGATGCCGCGAGTCTACCGCTCGCTCGACTCGCGGCCGCGGCGGCTGCCTTTCGCCTCCGCCTCAAAGGGCGTGGGCGATCGAGGGCTCGGAGTCGACGAGATCGCCCTCGAGAGCCTCCAGAACCCGCCCGGACTCGACCCGGACCTCGCCGAGAAGCTCGGAGGCCGCGCCGGCCTCCTCGGCGCGGGCGGCGGCATCGAGCTTGGCGCAGAGGTGCGCGAGGTGGGTGGCGCCGATCATGGCGTTGTTCGACTTGAAGCGATGCGCCAGGCTCGCCAGCCGGTCGTAATCGAGAGCGGCCAGCGCCGTCGTCATCTCTTCGACCAGGTCGGGAGACGCCGCGATGTAGGCGCTCAAGACCTTCTGCGCGCTCTTGGGGGACAGTGCCTGCCAGAGAAAGCGATCCTGGGCGGCGCGATCGATCGCCGGTGTATCCGTCGTGAAGCTCGCGATCCGTTCGACCGGGTCTCCGCCGCCCGGTTCGCCGGCGCGGTCGGGATCCGGCTGGGTGTCGGCGGCGGCCGGCAGGAACCCCGCGATCATGGCCAGAAGGCGGTCGCGGGTGAAAGGCTTGGTCAGATACTCGTCCATGCCCGCGTCGAGGCATTTTTGCCGCTCGCCGGCCACGGTGTGCGCCGTCATCGCCACGATCGGAGTCGCCTCCCCGCGCTCCTGTCGGCGGATCTCTCGGGTGGCCTCGTAGCCGTCGAGGACCGGCATCTGGCAGTCCATGAGAATCAGGCTGTAGCTCGCCGCCGTTGCCGCCTCGACCGCTTCGGCGCCGTTGGCGACGACGTCGACCCGGCCGCCCAGCCCCTCGAGCATTCCGCGCACGACGTCCCGGTTGATCGGGTTGTCCTCGACGAGCAGCAGTCGGTGCCCCGCGAGCGAGATGCGCGCCGCCGGCCGGCGCTCCCGTGTCTCGAAGTCGTCGTCTCCCGCGGCCCGGCGCTCGCCGCGCATCAGCTCCACCGTGAACCAGAAGGTCGAGCCGCTTCCGGGTGAGCTGTCGACGCCGATCTCGCCGCCCATCATCTGGACCAGCTCGCTGCAGATCGACAGGCCGAGGCCGGTGCCACCGTAGTTGCGGGTGGTCGAGCCGTCCGCCTGCTGGAACGAATCGAAGATGGCGCGGCGTTTGTCCTCTTCGATACCGATCCCACTGTCGGTGACCTCGAAACGGAGCTCCGCCGCCTCGTGCGAGAGAGCTCGTCCGCCGACGTCGAGATTCACGGCGCCGGATTCGGTGAACTTGATGGCATTGCCGAGCAGGTTGAAGAGGATCTGGCGCAGCCGGGTCGGGTCGCCGATGAGCTCGGTCGGCACGTCGTCGGCGAGCGAGCTCGACAGCCGCAGTCCCTTCCGGCGAGCCGGCACCTCGAACGTCGCAGTGGCCTCCTGAACGAGCTGCCCGAGGTCGAAGGGGATGTTCTCGAGCTCGAGCCGGCCGGCCTCGATCTTCGAGAAGTCGAGCACGTCGTCGATGATGTGCAGCAGGTGGAGCGCCGAGCGCCGCGTCTTGGTCGCGTAGTCCGTCTGCTTCGGGTCGAGCGGCGTGTCGAGAAGCAGCTCCGTCATCCCGAGCACGCCGTTCATCGGCGTGCGGATCTCGTGACTCATGTTGGCCAGGAATTGGGACTTGGCCCGGTTCGCGCTCTCGGCTATCTCCTTGGCGCGCTGGAGGCTGCGGATCGAGGTGATGTCGGAGCCCGAGCTCAGCGTGCCGGCCGGCCGGCCCGCCTCGTCGGTCAGGTAGGTGGTGTGCCAGGCCACGAGGCGCTCGCCTCCGTCGCGCGTCTTGACCGGGTACTCGAAGTACTCGTTGGCCCGGTTCTCGGAGAAACGGCGGCGGAGCTCGGCGAGCGACTCTACGGCTACGAAGTGGTCGAACCAGTTCTTGCCGACGACCTCGGCTTCCTCGTAGCCGAGAGTCTCGCAGCCCTTCGAGTTGATCAGCCGCACGACCCCGAGGGGGTCGAGTACCAGCATGACGACGTCGGCGACCTGGAAGTAGCGTTCGGCGCGGATCCGCTCTCGCTGGGCCGCGAGCTTCTCGCGCTCGAGCGCATGCTCTTTGGCCTCGCGCCGGGCGATCTCGTCTTCGAGAGCGCTGTTGGTCGCGGCCAGCTCGGCGGCGCGCTCACGCTTGCGCATCTGGGCTCGGACGTAGGCGAAGGCGAGCAGCCCGAGGATGGCGGCGTAGACGGTCTTCGCCCACCACGTCGCCCACGGCGCCGGCAGGTAGTCGAGGCGCACGGAGAGCCCGCGGCGATTCCAAAGCCCATCGTTGTTGGCGCCCTGCACGCGAAAGACGTAGTGGCCGGGCGGTAGGTTGGTGTAGGTCACCCGATGGCGGTTGCCCAGGTCGACCCAGGTACGATCGAAGCCTTCCAGCATGTATCGGTAGCGGTTCTTTTCCGGCGCCGTGTAATCGAGCGCGGCGAAGTCGAGCGTCACCATGCGGTGGCTGTAGTCGATCTCGATCTGCTCGAGATCGGCGACCGGCCGATCGAAGACCGCGGGCTCGTTCGACTTGAGGACCGCGGTCAGGGCCAGCGGCGGCATGTGCTCGTTGGTGCGAATGTCGCTGGCATAGAAGGCGTTGAAGCCGTTGATGCCACCGAAGAACATCAGGCCGTCGCTGGCTCGGAGGGCGGCGGCGAAGTTAAACTCCTCGCTCTGCAGGCCGTGGCTGGTGTTGTAGTTGCGAAAGGTCCCGGAGGCCGGGTTCAGCACCGCCAGGCCTCGATTGGTAGCCACCCAGAGGTGGCCTCGCTCGTCCCAGATCTGGCTGTAGATGACGTCGCTGCGGAGACCGTCGTTCTTGAGGTAGCGGTCGAAGACGGCGCGCCCGGTCGCGCGGTTGGCGTGCGACCAACGATTCAGCCCACCCCCCTGGGTGCCGACCCACAGCGCGCCGCGCGGACCCTCGGAGATGGAGAAGACGTGGTCGTGGCTCAGGCTGTGGGGGTTGCCGGGGTCGTGACCGTAGCGTTCGATCTCGCCGGTCCGGGGGTCGAGCCGGTTCAACCCGCCGCCGTCGGTTCCGATCCACAGCGCGCCCTCCGAGTCCTCGTGGATGGCGATCACCCGATCGCTGCTGAGGCTGCGCGGGTCGGACTCGTCGTGCCGGTAGTGCTCGAACTCCGCGCTGCCCGCATCGAGCCGGTTGAGGCCGCCCCGGTAGGTGGCGACCCAGAGGCGTCCCTCGCGGTCCTCGTGAATGGCGGTGACGCCGTCGTTGCTCAGGCTCGACGGATCGGAGGGGTCGTGCCGGTAGTGCCGGACCTCGCCGGTGTCGGGATCGAGCCGGTCGAGGCCGGCGCCCATGGTGCCGATCCAGATCTCGCCGTGGCGATCGGCCAGAAGCGACATGAGCCGGTCGGTCGCGAGGCTCGAGCCGACCTCGGGATCGTGCCGGTAGCGCCGAAAGATCCCGCTGGCTGGATCGAAGGCGTTCAGGCCGCCGCCCAGCGTAGCGACCCAGATCGTGCCGTCCGATCCCTCGGCGAAGGCGCTGACGTAGCCCGCGCTCAGCCTCGTCGGGTCGGAGGCGTCGGCCGGATAGTGCGGGAAGGTGCCGGTCGCCGGGTTCCACTTGCTGAGACCGTTGTAGGTACCGACCCAGACGACGCCACCCCGGTCCTGGAAGATCGACAGGACGACGTCGTTGCTCAGGCTGAAGGGATCGGCCGGATCGTGACGGTAGACGCCGAACTGCTGACGCTGGCGATCCCACTCGGCGAGCCCGCTCTCGGTTCCGACCAGGAGCGAGCCGGAGCGATCCTCGTAGATCGCGCGAACGGGTCCGGCCGGCAGCCCGGAATCGCCCCCGGGGGAGTGGCGACGGAAACGGCCGGAGAGGCGGTCGAGCACGCTGATGCCGGCGTCGGCGGTACCGACCCAGATGCGGCCGGCGCCGTCCTCCAGAATCCTCAGCACCCGATCGCTGCTCAAGCTGTGCGGATCCTCCGGATCGTGCCGGTAGTGGCGAAAGCCGCCGGTCTCGGGGTCGAGGACGTTCAAGCCGCCGCCGTCCGTCGCCACCCAGAGGCTGCCGGCCGCGTCCTGGTAGATGTCCCGCACATGGCCCTTGCTCAGACCGGCCGGATCGGCCGGGTCGGCGGCGAAGTTGACGAAGGTCTCGGTCGAGCGATCGAAGCGGCTGAGCCCGCCGCCGTCGGTGCCGACCCAGAGGAATCCCTGGCGGTCCTCGTGGATCACGCGGATCCGATCGCGCTTTGCCGTGGCGGAATCGCCGGTGCTCTGTCGAAAATGGGTGAAGCTGCCGTCCGCTTCGTTGAAGCGGTCGAGACCTCCGGTGTCGGTGCCGACCCACAGCACTCCGTCGCTGTCCTGGACGATGGTACGAACGCTGTCGTTCGACAGCGATCGCGGGTCGGTTGGATCGTGCTGGAAGACGGTGAACTCGTAGCCGTCGAACCGGTTCAGGCCTTCGAGGGTGCCGAACCAGATGAACCCGTGTCGATCCTGGACGATGGTGTGAACGGCGCCCTGAGAGAGCCCCTCATCGAGCGAGATGCGCTGGAAGCGGTAGTTCTTCCGGTCTCCGGCCAGCGCCGGACCGGCCGATGCCACCAGCAGAGCCGCGAGGGCGGCGAGGGCGGGGAGGGCGGGGAGGATCCTGAGGCGGGTCATGAGAGGCTGTCGAGGCGGCAATCGGCCCGCCTTCTCGATGCCTCTGGGGAGCAAGCCGCATTCCGGTTCGATATGGCTATGAGGGTATCTATCTCGGCGCCGAGACAAAGCGTAAGTATCTTTTATTGAGATACTTACGCGTTTCCGCCGGAGCTTGCGAGGGAGCCCGCTCCGGTGCCGGATTTCGCCGTCGCCGAAAAAGTGGTGGGTGAGGCGTCCGAGCTCTTTCTTTGGCGGGTGGCCGGCAGGTTGAGAACGCCCTCCAACTCCTCCGCCGGCAGGGGGCGACTCAGCAGGAAGCCTTGAAGCGTGTCGCAGCCCTGGAGGCGCAGGTACTCGAGCTGCTCGTCGGTTTCGACGCCCTCGGCCACAACCTCCATGCCTACGCCCCGAGCCAGCCCGATGATCGCGGTCGTGATCGCGCGATTCAGCGGCTCGCCGGGGGTTCCGTTGAGGAACGACCGATCGATCTTGATGGTGTCGAGCGGTAGACGCATCAGATAGCTGAGCGAGGAGTAGCCGGTCCCGAAGTCGTCGAGAGACAGGCGGACACCCAGCTCTTTGAGCTTCTCCAGAGCTAGAGCGGCGCGGTCGACGTCCTCCAGCAGGAAGCTCTCGGTGAGCTCCAGATTGAGCAGGTGGGGCTCGAGCCCGGTGTCGGCCAGGACGGCCTCGACGGTCGAGGCGAAGTCGGCGCACTCGAGCTGGCGCGCCGAGAGGTTGACCGACACGCTCAGCTCGCCAAGGTCCGATCGCTGCCACCGCACCGCCGACTCGCAGGCCGTGCGCAACACCCATTCGCCGATGGCGAAGATCGCTCCGGTCTGCTCCGCCATGGGAATGAACTCCCCCGGCGCGACGCGGCCGCGCTGCGGGTGGTGCCAGCGAATCAACGCTTCGGCGCCGATGATTCCCCCCGAGGCGGCCTCGAACAGCGGCTGGTACTCGAGTCTGAGCTCCGCGCGGTCCAGGGCGCCGCTGAGATCGGTCTCGAGCGCGAGCCGCTCGACCGCGTCGGCGTTCAGGTCGGCCGAGTAGAAGCGGTAGCTATCGCCGCCGCGCGCTCGGGCGTTGTAGAGCGCCGCCTCGGCGTTGGCCAGCAGGGTCTCGCTGTCCGTCCCGTCCGCGGGGAACACGGAGATGCCCATGCTGGCCGTCAGGACGACTTGATGGGAGTCGACGAGGAACGGACGGGAGACCGCCGCGGCGAGTCTGCGCGCCACTGTCGCGACCTCCCGATCGTCCTTGAGCTCGGTGAGCAGCACGGCGAACTCGTCGCCACCGAGGCGGGCGAGCAGATCGCCGCCGGGGCGGCCGACCGAGTCGGAGCGGCGAACCTGGGTGCGCAACCGATGGGCTACCTCGACCAGGGCGCGATCGCCCGCGCCGCGCCCGAGGGTGTCGTTGATGCGGTTGAAGCGATCCAGGTCGAGCAGCAGTACCGCGACCTGCCGATCGTGACGGTCGGCTGCGGCGAGGCTGATGTCGAGCTGGTCGGCGAAAGACCGGCGGTTCGGCAGCTCGGTGAGCAGATCGTAGGAGGCGAGGAAGTGGGCGCGGTCTTCGGCGCGCTGCTGACCGGTGATATCGAGGACGACGCCCGTGATCCGCTTCGTGCCGTGGCTGCCGTCGACGGCGAGCTCGGTGCGCTGACGGAGGTAGCGCTCTTCGTCTTCGGCGAGCCGCAGGCGGAACTGGACCTCGCGCGACTGCTCGTCCTCGACCAGCTCGTACAGCTCCTGGCGGACCCGCTCGCGATCCTGTGGATGGGTCCGTCGCAGCAGGGACCCGATGGAGTCGAGCGGCTCGTCGTCGGCGAGCCCCAGGATCTGCCGCATCTGGCTCGAGACGAGAACTTCTCCGCTTACGATGTCCCATTCCCAGTAGCCGAGCTGGGCGATGCGCTGAGCGTTGGCGAGCCGAGCGCGGCTACTACGCAGATCGCTCGCCGAGCGGGCCGAGCGCAGCATGTACTCGATCCGGTGGGCGAGGATGGTCCAGTTCGCGGGCTTGGTGGCGAAGTCGGTGGCGCCCGCCTCGTAGGCCTTCTTGATCGAAGCCAGGTCGTCGAGGCCGGTCAGCATGAGGATCGGCGTGTGGCGCCCCTGATCGGCCTGGCGGATGCGGCGACAGGTCTCGAAGCCGTCCATGCCGGGCATCTGGACGTCGAGAATCACCAGGTCGGGATGACGCCCCTGCACCGCGTCGAGAGCGCTCGGGCCGTCTTCGACCGTCTCGACGTCGAAGCCTCCGTCCGCGAGCCGCTCGGCCGCGTACAGGTTCATCAGCGGGTCGTCGTCGACGACGAGGACGAGCGGACGGTGCCCGTCCGCCGCCGACGGAGGAGGCTCGGTCGAGGGCATGACTCTACTCCTGCGGAACCCAGCGGTTGACCGACATCGGGGTGGTGTAGGCGTCGTTCCAGACGAAGGCGTCGTTCCAGACAAAGGCGTCGTTCCAGACAAAGGCGTCGTTCCAGGCGAAGCCATCGTTCCAGACGAAGCCGTCGTTCCAAGCGAAGCCGTCGTTCCAGGCGAAGCCGTCGTTCCAGGCGAAGCCGTCGTTCCAGGCGAAGCCGTCGTTCCAGGCGAAGCCGTCGTTCCAGACGTAGCCGTCGAGGCCGCGGATGTAGTAGGCGCCGTCTTCGTCGCGGTCGGCGCGCCCGACGTAGTGCACCTTGCCCGCGAGGTCGTAGTCGACGTCGATGCCGCGGTTGGCGCAGCCCCTGTCGCTCGAGGCAACGGCGCCGATCGCGTCGATCAGCCCAGCTCCTTGCTGGAAGACGCTATAGGCGAGGTGGCCCTTCTCGTCGACCGCCGGCCGAGCGGTACTCATGAGCCGGCATTTGACGTCGTCGGGCTGGAGAGATGGATCGTACTGAAGCATCAACGCAGCAACGCCCGAGACCACCGCGGCCGCCTGCGACGTGCCGGACATGTAGAAGTACTCGTCGCCGAAGAACCACTCGTAGAACATCTTGACGAGGTAGCTATCGGGGTTGGCCTGCCCCAGCATGTGGCCGCCGGGAGCGACGATCTCGGGTTTGACGAAGCCTTCGAAGGTCGGGCCGGCCGCCGAGAAGGAGGTCAGAAAGTCGTCGCTCGCGTCCTTGGTCACGGCATCGGATACTGCGCCGACGGTGATGATGTAGGGGACGTTCCCGGGGACGCCGACCGTCATCGCGCCGGGGCCGCCGTTGCCGGCCGAGGCCACGACCACGATGCCCGCCTGCCAGGCGGCCATCACGGCCTGGTTGAGAGGATCGTCCCAGTAGTAGGAGCGGGGAGTCGCGCTGAGGGAGAGGTTCAGGACCCGGATGCCGTAGGCGTCGCGGTTGCTGACGACGAAGTCGATGCCGCGGATCACGTCGAGGTAGCTCCCCTGGCCCGCGTCGTCGAACGCCTTGACGATCACCAGGTCGGCATCGGGAGCGATACCGTTGTAGGCGCGCGGCCGACTGTTTCGCGACTTACGGCTGCTCGCCAGCACGCTGGTGACGTGGGTGCCGTGCCCGTTGCCGTCGCGGCTCGAGCCGCTCAACTCGCCCGTGATCGCGTCGTATCGAGCCAGCACCCGCTCCCTCCGCCGGGTATTGCGGTTCAACCACTTGCGGCCGCCCGGCCCCGGGGAGAAGCCGCTGTCGACGATCGCCACCGTGACGCCGGCGCCGGTCACCCCCTTCATCTGGGCGTAGTCCGCCCTGATGTGGGTCGGGAACGCGCTGTCGACGAACCTCTCGTCGTCGTCGTACTCCTCGTCGACGTCGGAATCGTCGTCGTCGTCGGAGTCGCGCGACGCGATCGTCAGGTAGGCCTCCGTAGAGACCGGGGCGTTCCGGAAGAGACGAACGGTGCCCAGTCGTTCCAGCTGCGCGACCTGTGCCGCGCTGAGGCTCGCGCCGACGGCGTCGATGATGCCGAGCTCGTGGGTGATGGTGCCGCCGACCTCCGCGACGAGCACGGCGACCGAGTCCACGCTGGCACCCTGGACTACGAAGTCGGCCGTGCTCGCCGCGGAGAAATCAGATCCCGCGATTCCGCTCGGGCTGGTGAACGACAGCGCCGCCGTCAGTGCGCAGGCGCCGACGAGGATGAGCAGGATGGCATTGCGATGGAGTGGTTTACGGTTCATTCGTTTTCTACCCAGGTAGGGGTTGAGATCGGAACGGCGAGGGCGTCGGTGGTGGTGGAGGTGTCGCCCCAGGCGAAGCCGTCGCCCCAGGCGAAGCCGTCGCCCCAGGCGAAGCCGTCACCCCAGGCGAAGCCGTCACCCCAGGCGAAGCCGTCGCCCCAGGCGAAGCCGTCACCCCAGGCGAAGCCGTCACCCCAGGCGAAGCCGTCGCCCCAGGCAAAGCCGTCGCCCCAGGCGAAGCCGTCGCCCCAGGCGAAGCCGTCGATGTAGTAGGTGCCGTCGGCGGCGCGGCGCGCGAGCCCCATGTAGTGCTCCTTGCCGGCCAGGTCCTTGTCGATGTCGAGGCCGCGATTGGCCCGTGCGTCCTCGTGCAGATCGGCGTCGACGGCCTCATAGGCGTCGAGCAGTCCGGCCCCCTGCTGAAAGAAGCTGTAGCCGAACGAGCCGTCCGGGTCGAAGGCCGGCCGCGCTGTGACCATCAGCCGATACTTCACCTCGTCGGGAGTGAGGGCCGGCTCCCTCTGGAGCATGAGAGCCACCGTGCCGCTGACCACCGCCGCGGCCTGTGAGGTGCCCGACATCACGAAGTAGGAGCCACCGTCGTGGAACTCCGGATGGGTCTTCGCGATGTGCGAGTAGACGTCCATCTGACCGAGCATGTGCCCGCCCGGAGCGACCAGATCGGGCTTGACGAAGCCCTCCGCGGTCGGGCCGGCGGCGGAGAAGAAGGTCAGCCGGTCGTCCAGCGGGTCGTCGGGCGTGAAGCGGTCGGTCATCGCTCCGACGGTGACCACGTAGGGCACGTTGCCGGGGACCCCGATCGTCATCGGATCCGGGCCGAGGTTGCCCGCGGACGCCACCACCACGATGCCCGCGCGCCAGAGCTCCATGACCGCCTGGTTGAGCGGATCGTTCCAGTAGTGGGAGCGCACCGTGCCGCTGAAGGAGAGGTTCGCGATCCGGATGCCGTAGAGGTCTTTGTTGGCGAGGACCCAATCGAGGCCCTGGATGATGTCGGCATAGGTGCCCATGCCGTTCTCGTCGAAGGCCTTGACGGCCACCAGATCGGCGTCGGGCGCGATGCCGTTGTATCTGCCGTCGTCCGCGGCGTCGCTGCTGACCGCTACCGAGGTCACATGGGTGCCGTGCCCGTTCTGGTCGTAGCTCGAAGCCCAGTGCCACGACCACAGCGGCGTCGTGGAGGTTTCGTAATTCGCCAGGAGTCTCATCTCGCCGCCGGTGTTCTCTGCCAGGTCCTCGAACTTGTAGAAGCCGGAGTCGACGATGGCGATCGTCACGCCGGCACCGGTGACGCCGAGCGGGTGCAGCTGGTCGGCCCTCACCAGAGTGGGGAACTGGCTGTACGGATTCGCCCCACGGGTGAAGAAGGACCTCCAGACGATCTCCCAGTGCGAGACTTCCCGATCGAGACCGGATACGTCTTCGGCCGGGTCGTCCTCGGTGGCCGCCGCCAGGTAGTCGATCCGGAGGTTGTCCACCCGGAAGTACTCGGAGGGGCCGCCGTATGACCGGGAGACGCGGAATCGCACTCGGGTCTCGACCGTCGCCCAGGCCGAGATGTCGTATTGCCTGGAGCCTTCGAGCCGACCGCGCACTCCGGTGAAGACCTCGAGGTCCTGATAGGAGCGGCCACCGTCGGAGGAGATCTCCAGCGTGACCGCGTCGGTCGTGTCGACGCCGCGGTCGGTACGGAAGTCGAAGCTCAGCGTCGCTTGAACGGCGGTGCCGGAGAGATCGACCTGGCGAGCGATGCTCGGCTGGCCCCCGGTGTCGGGGCGATCGTCGAGCCTCAGGACATCCTGGACGAGTCTCACCTGGCCCGCGGCGGGACCGTCGCCCCACGCCTGCGGATCGTTCTCGATCCAGGCGGAAGACCAGTTCCGGCTGCCATCGTTGTTTTCGAAGGAGCCGCCGCCGAACCGGTCGGCGACGTACCAAGCCTCCTCGACGGCGAGGGTCGTCGCGGTCGCGTTGGCGTAGAGGCGGAGCACGGGGCTGCGCCTGGCCAGCGCGGCCTCCTGTTGGAGAGTGAGGTCGGCGGCGACCGCATCGATGATGTCGAGCTCGCGGGTCACGGTGCCGCCGACCGCCCGCACCGACTCCGCGGTCGCGGCGACGCTGGGACCCTGAACGATGAAGGTATGGGCTGCCGACTGCGCTGGGGACGACACCAGCAGCGTCAGCAGGACCGTCGTTAGGGGTCGCGTCCAGGCGAGTGGAGTCCGGTTCGGGCGCTTCATGCGGTCGGTCCCTCCGCAACCGCCGTACCGTTGGGCTATCGCGATAGGCGCATCTCGGGATGCGGTGCCTCGCCGCGCCTAACTCCATGTAAAGCAGTGCTTTGAACCGGGTGCTCGAGATCCGAAGGCGCGCATGGCGGCGCCGTCGGTGGGCCGGGCGACCATGGATTTTTTCCATGGTCGGGCGCCTCTGCCGGGAAGAACTACCGTGACCTGTTCCACGGCGCGACGGCGCCGTCGCGGTGATCATGTCGGGGTGAGCGTGTCGAGCTCTGTTCAGCGAACGCGCGCGGGCGAGCGCGGTGCGGCCCCCGAGGCTTCGTGCGGAAAGGAGATCTCGACCCTCGTCGTCGACGACGATCTCCAGATGCGGTTGACCGCGGCCGGCGCGCTCGAAGGCGAGGGCTTCGCGGTGACGGTCGCCGAGAGCGGCGAGGAGGCGCTGGCGGCGGCGCGGAAGTGGGCTTTCGACGTCGTGGTGCTCGATCTCCAGCTGCCCGGGATGAGCGGCCTGGATGTGTTGCGGTCGCTGAACGAGCTCACCGATCCGCCGGAGACCGTGCTGCTCACGGGGCAGCCGGGTCACGAATCGGCCGTCGAGGCGATGAAGCTCGGCGCCTTCGACTACCTGTCGAAGCCGTTCGATCGCCTGAAGCTCATCGCCACCCTGCGCAACGCGGCCGGCCGGCGTCAGCTGCGGCGCGAGAACCACACCCTCAAGGAAGTGGTGCGGCGCCGCGAAGACGCCTGGAAGGGACCTCTCGTCGCGGACAGCGCGGCGATGAAGAGGATCCTGACCGTGGTCGATCGGGTGGGACCCTCCGACGCCTCGGTCCTGATTCAGGGCGAGACCGGGACCGGCAAGGGGTTGATCGCGAAGCTCTTGCACGCGGCCAGCCCGCGCTCGGCGCGGCCGCAGATGCACATCAACTGCAGCGCCCTCACCGAGCCTCTGCTCGAGAGCGAGCTGTTTGGCCACGAGAAGGGGGCCTTCACCGGCGCCGCCAAGGCCAAGCCCGGGCTCTTCGAAGTCGCCGACGGCGGCACCCTGTTTCTCGACGAGGTCGCCGAGATGAGCCCGGCCATGCAAGCCAAGCTCTTGCTGGTACTCGACAGCGGCGAGCTGCGGCGCGTCGGCGGAACGGCGTCGATCCGGGTGGACGTGCGAATCCTCGCGGCGACCAACAAGGACCTCGAGAGGGAGGCGCGCGACGGCCGCTTTCGCGAGGATCTCCTGTTTCGGTTGAACGTCGTGCGAATCGATCTGCCGCCGCTCCGCCACCGCACCGAGGACATCGCGGGCCTGGTCGAGATGTACCTCCAGCGGCACCGGATCGCCGGCCAGCCGATCAAGACGGTGTCGGCGAAGGCCCTCGATGCGCTCCGCGGGTACCGCTGGCCGGGCAACGTCCGCGAGCTGGCGAACGTGATCGAAGGCATGGTGCTCATGTCCTCCCATGAGGAGCTCTGCACCGAGGAGCTGCCGCCGGCCGTTCTCGGCCGTAGCCGAGCGGCCCACGCCGCCGGCGGCTCGGCGCCACCGGACGAGGAGCCGGTCCCCCTGGCGGAGATCCAGCGCCGCCACATCGCCCGGGTCCTCGCCTATACCCGAGGAAAGAAGGCCCCGGCCGCGCGCCTCCTCGGCATCGACGTCAAGACCCTCTACAACAAGATCAAGGCATACGAGATCGAGGTCTGAAGCGGCGGCTGCCTCGGCCGAGAGAGCATCAGCGACCCGGGGGCTCGACCCCGCACTCGGTCACGGCTGCGCGGATGTCCTCCAGGCCGAGCAGCCGTGACC
>JAHEKO010000460.1 GCA_024638355.1 Acidobacteriota bacterium | reverse complement strand
GCGGGCCGCGGAGCTCGGCCCGGCGAATGCACGGATTCAGCTCATGATCGGCGATGTCTCGCTGAGGCTGGGGCGCCCCGGCGCGGCGGCCGCGGCGCTCGGCCGGGCGGCCGAGCTCGCGCCCGACGCCTTCCCCGCGCACCTCGGCTTGGCGGCGGCGCTGCTCGAGCTCGGCGAGCTCGAGGGAGCCGGCGTCGCGCTCACCAGGGCCCGAGCGTTGGCGCCCGGGCACCCCCGGCTCAGCGAGCTGGAAGAGCGACTCGCCCGGCGGAGGGCGCCGTGACCCGGCGCTCCTGGGGTGCCGCTATCAGCCTCTGCGTGCTTGCCACGGCCGCGGTGCTGACGGCGGGCGAAGAGCCCGCTCCCTGGTTCGAGGAGGTCTCGGCCGCGGCCGGCATCGACTTCGTGCACGTCCGAGGGGGCGAGATCCGCCACTGGTTCCCCGAGATCATGTCGGGAGGCGCGGGCTGGTGTGATTACGACGGCGACGGCGACCTCGACCTCTACCTGGTCCAGGGCGGCGACCTCGACCCGAGAACTCCGAACCGCCCGGGGAATCGCATGTATCGGAATCTCGGTGACGGAACATTCGCCGACGTCACCACCGAGACGCGCCTCGGGGACACGGGCTACGGGATGGGGGTCGCGTGTGGGGACTACGACGGCGACGGCGATCTCGATCTCTACGTGACGAACGTCGGCGCCAACGCGCTCTACCGCAACGACGGCGAGCGTGGCTTCACCGACACCACGGCGCAGACTGGTACGGGCGACGCGGGCTGGGGCGCGAGCGCCGCCTTCGTCGACTACGACGGCGACGGCGACCTCGACCTCTTCGTCGTCAACTACGTCGACTGGTCGCCCGAGCGGGAGATCGTCTGCTCCTCGGGAGCGCGCCGGCGAGACTACTGCCAGCCCGAGAACTACAACGCCCCGGGCCGCGACACCCTCTACCGCAACGACGGCGAGCGCGGGTTCACCGACGTGACCTCGGAGTCCGGAATCTCGAGCGCCTACGGCGACGGCCTCGGCGTGCTGGCCGAGGACCTCGATCTCGACGGCCGGCCCGACCTCTACGTCGCCAACGACGGCGACCCGAATCAACTCTGGATCAACCAGGGCGGAGGCCGCTTCCAAGACCGGGCGCTCCTGTCCGGCGCCGCCGTCAACATGATCGGGCAGGCCGAGGCCGGCATGGGCGTGGCCGCGGGCGACGTCGACGGCGACGGTGCCCTCGACCTGTTCATGACCCACCTCAGGGGCGAGACCAACACCCTCTACGTGAACCGCGACGGCTTCTTCGAAGATGTCAGCGCGACCGCCGGCGTCGCCGCCGCCGGCGTCGCCTACACCGGCTTCGGCACCGCCCTCGCCGACTTCGACCACGACGGCGAGCTGGACGTCTATGTGGCCAACGGCAGGGTCGGCCAGACTCTGGCTCCGCTGGTCGAGGACGACCCCTTCGCCGAGCCCAACCAGCTCTTCCGCGGGCTCGGCAGCGGGCGCTTCGATGAAGTGATGCCGCGAGGCGGCACGGCGTCGGAGCTGGTCGGGAACAGTCGCGCCGCGGCCTTCGGCGATTACGACAACGACGGCGATATCGACGTGGCCGTGGTCGAGAACGGCGGCCGGGCGCGGCTTCTTCGCAATCTCGCCGGCGAGCGCGGCAGGTGGGTCACGTTCCGCGTCGTCGGAGTCGACGGCGGCGACGCCCTGGGAGCGCGGGTGGGGGCGCGGGCGGGCGGCCGAACTCGCTGGCGCACCGTGACGAGCGCCTACAGCTACTGCGCGTCCAACGATCCGCGAGCGCACTTCGGACTGGGCGAAGCGGCGGTCGTCGAGGAGGTCCGCGTGCTGTGGCCCGGTGGCGGTACCGAGAGCTTCGGCCCGTTCGAAACCGGAAAGCTCCACGAGCTCAGACGCGGGTCGGGTCGGCGTCCGAGCACGGATTGAGGTCGTGGCTCCGTGGGTTTCGCCGGGGGCGGCAGGGGTCCGGCTGCCGCGGGGGCTCGCTTGACCGCTATCGAGGCGTTCGCTATGGTCGGCCGCTGACGACAAGGAGATGCGCGCAATGAACCGAACATTCGGACCGCTGGTCCTCGGAGCGGCTCTTCTGGCCCTCTCCGCGGTTCCGGCCGCTCAGGCTCAGGAGAGCGAGCAGGAGCTGAGAGAAGAGATCGAGGCCCTCAAGCAGGGCCAGAAGCAGATCCGCAGCGACCTGGCGGAGATCAAGAAGCTGCTACAGGCTCGGCCGCAGCGGGCGGCGGCGCCGGCGGGGCCCGACGTCGAGGGCAAGGTCTTCGACCTCGGCGACAATCCGATCAAGGGGGCGCGAACGGCCAAGCTGACGCTGGTCGAGTTCACGGACTATCAGTGACCGTACTGCAGTCGGCACGTCCGTGAGACGTACCCGCAGATCGCCAAGGAATACATCGACACCGGCAAGGTCCGCTTCGTGACGCTCGACCTGCCGCTGGAGCGGATCCACCGTTCCGCCTTCAAGGCCGCCGAGGCCACCCACTGCGCAGAAGAGCAGGGGAAGTTCTGGGAGATGCACGATCGCCTGTTCGAGAACCAGAAGGCGCTCGAGCCGTGGAGCGGCCACGCCGAGGCGCTCGGCCTCGACGTCGCCGAGTTCGACGCATGCATGGCGAGCGACCGCCACGCCGCCGCGATCCGCAAGGACATGGCCGAGGCGGGCAAGGCCGGCGCGACCGGCACCCCGAGCTTCGTCCTCGCCCTCACCGACCCCGAGGATGCGCAGAAGGTCGAGGGGCTGACCTTCATCCGCGGCGCGCAGCCTTTCAGCGCGTTCAAGGCGCAAATCGACGCCGCACTGTCCGAGAAAGCGGCGGGTCCGTAGAGGCGGAGCCGGGGATAGGTCGAGCCCGGATCGTCGGGCCAGGCTGCGCTAGACGGGCGTCAGGTACATCTGTATCAGCAGGATGGCGTCCAGGTAGAAGTGCGCCAGCACCAGCACCCAGAGATTCCTGCGCACCTTCAGATAAGAGACCCCGAGGGCTAGTCCCATGAAGCCCGTCTGGACCATTCCGGTCGGTCCCCACTTGTAGTGGATCAGCCCGAAGACGATCGAGCTCACCACTACCGCGACTCTCCAGGCCGTCGTGCTCTCTCCCCCGAGCTCGGCGATTCGCGTCATCAGAAAGCCGCGATAGAGAACCTCCTCGCCCAGGGAGGACACGATGAACACCGAGACCAGGGCGAGCACGAGCATCGGCAGGTTGCCGCTCAGGTAGTTGTAGCCGCTCATGTCGGCTGGCTGGGGTCGGCCGAGGATCGCGCCCACGACGATCGCGCCGAAAGCGAACGCGACGATGGCCGCGACGAATACCACCAGGGATCTCCAGACAGCCCGCCAGAGCGCTCTGCCGTCGACCG
>JAHEKO010000459.1 GCA_024638355.1 Acidobacteriota bacterium | reverse complement strand
CCCTGGCAGCGGGAAAGGGTCACGTCGCCGTCCTCGCCCCGCACACGGCCGCCGGAGATCGCGCACTCGGAGACGTTGATGTAGCCGTCCTCGGTGACGGCGACCAGCTCTCCCTCGAAGCCCTCGACCTCGATATCGCCGTCCTCCGCCGACAGCTCGGCGCGCGGCGCGCGAATCTCGGCCAGCTCGACGTCGCCGTCCTCGGTGCTGAGCTCGATCTCGCCGCGCCAGCCAGTGATCTCGACGTCGCCGTCTTCGCCCTCGATGTCGAGCAGCAGATACGCCGGAGCGCGCACGGTGTAGAGGTACTCCATCTCCTGACGGCTGAAGAAGCCGATCGACCAGGTCGTGCCCTCGCGCCCGATCACGTGCACCGTCGAGCCGCTCTGGCGGAACTCGACGTCGAAGTCGACCTTGTTGCCGACGCCGACACGGGTGTACTCCGCCCGGTACCGCACCTGGACGTCGAGCTTGTCCTGATCCCAGGGCTCGATGACCACGTCGCCGTCGCCGTGCTCGAGACGCAGCCGATGCCCCGGCTCGACGTCGAAAGTGCGCTGGAAGTCGCGCTCGATCTCTTCGGCCGCCAGGCCGGCGGCCGCTACGAACAGACAAAGCCCCAGGGGGGCGACTCTCGTGATTCTCATCCTGCAGCCTCCTTTCCCATCCTACGCGCGAACAGCCTTCCGTGTTCCGTCGAATGAGATGATCCGGTCCCCGACGTGCAGAACGACTACTTCAAACTGATCCGGACCAATCGCAACTACCGCCTGGTCTGGAGCTCGGCGACCGCCTCCTTCTTCGGCGACTGGTTCAACACGATCGCGCTCTACGTGATCGTGCAGGAGCTCACCGGGTCACCGCTGGCGCTGGGCACGGTGTTCATCACCAAGATGCTGCCGTTCGCCATCGCCTCGCCGCTCGCCGGCCTCCTCACCGACCGCTTCAACCGGCGCCGCCTGATGATCGGCACCGATCTGCTGCGCGCGGTGGTGGTGCTCGGCTTCCTCGCGATCGACCGCCCCGGGGAGCTGCCGCTACTCTATGCGCTGATCTCGTTGCAGGTGTTGCTGAGCGCGGTGTTCATCACCGCGCGCGTGGCGTCTCTGCCCAACATCACAACGGCCGAAGAGCTTCCGGTGGCCAACGCCCTCTCGGCCGCGACCTGGTCGGTCATTCTCGCGGTCGGCGCCGCGCTCGGCGGCTTCGCCACCGAGGCTCTCGGCACCGCCGCCGTCTTCGTACTCGACAGCGTCACCTTCCTGATCTCGGCGGGGCTCATCTTCCGTGCCGTGATCCCGCAAGAGACCGACGCGATGGAACCGGGTTCCACGGTCGGCGGCGCCCTGCGCGACATCGTGGCCGGCTGGCGGCACATGCTCGAGCGGCCGCGAATCGCCAGGATCGCGTTCGCCAAGGCGCTCTGGGCGGCGGGCGGCGGCGGCCTCGTCTTCATGCTCGCTATCCTCGGCGAGCGCCTCGTTCCGGCGGCGCCGGCGGTGGGGATCGGCGTCCTCTACTCGCTGCGCGGCCTCGGCACCGGCGTCGGCCCAATCGCCGGCCGCCACTTCCTTCCCGACGAGCGGCGCTGGCCGGCGCTGCTCGGCGGCACGGTGGTGGTCTGCGGGCTGGTCTACCTGGCGATCGGCCTGCTTCCCTGGGGGCTGTGGTGGATCGCCCTGCTGGTCGGCCTGGCCCACGCTCCGAGCGGCATCAACTGGGTCTTTTCGACCATTCTGCTGCAGCGCCGGACGGAGGACCGCTTTCGCGGCCGGGTGGTCGCCACCCAGTGGCTGCTGCTGGCCACCACCGACAGCCTGTCCATCCTGACCGCGGCGCTGCTGCTCGAGGTCGGCGGTCTCGATCTTCGCACCGGCATTCTGATCTTCGCCGCGGTCGAGATCGTCGGCGGCCTGCTCTGGCTGGCGTGGGTCGTGCCGGCCGAGCGACGGGCGGCGGTGGCTCCCCTGCCGGGCTGAGTCGACTCCTACCTCGGCGGGTATTGCGAGGCTCCCGGTATCGGCGCCACATAGGGGCAGCGCCTCGCTTTCACGCGGCCGCCGCCGCACGGGCTTCCGGGGCGAGTGCGGCAGACCTTCAGCGAGGACCGATTCAACTTGGTAGGGGCGGCCGCGTTCTCGCCTTGGCCCTACTGCTCGGGGCCTGCCTCCAGCCGGCTGAGCAGGATCGCCCCGTCGTCGACCTCGCGTCCGAGACCGAATGGAGCGTCGGCGCCAGGAGTTCGTCGCACTCTCACCGTCGCTCGGACCATCCGACGTGCCGTCGGCTTTCCGGATCGCCGGGTTTGACCCTCGCCGCCCTACGGGGTAGCTTGTCTACCTCGTCATGACCCAGGAAACTCCAGTACCAGCAGAGATCTCTCCAAGCCGCTACATCGAAAAGGTGAGCCTCGGTACCGGCCAGGTGCTGGACGAAGAGATCCAGCCGCGGCAGCTCCTCGTCCACCACCACCGCGACTACCACATCGTCGACATCCACGCGCAGTTCATGATGGGGCGGGTCGTCAAGGCGACCGGCGACGAGAACTGGGCCTACGAGAAGATGAAGCGGATGCGCCGGCTCGGGCATCGCACCGCGGAAGTTCTGGCCCAGGCCATCGGCCAGGAGGATCCGGAGAAGATCTCCAAGGCGCTCTTCGGCCTCAAGAAGCGCGAGTACTTCTTCCGCTACCGCCGGCACCCCCACACGAAGGAAGAGATCGAAGGCTCGATCGAGGCGCTCCAGGAGGCCGCCGCCGAGAAGCTGAAGGCGATAACGACCGACGGCAAACCGGCGATCAGGGTGCTGCTGACCGGCGGCACCGGCTTCGTCGGCAAGGAGTTCCTCTGGCAGGTGGCTCACGACGACGAGATCGTCGAGGTCGTGGTGCTGATCCGGCCCAAGGAGATCCGCGACCGCAAGACCAAGGAAGTCGTCAAGGTGCTCTCGCCCGCCGAGCGCGGCCGCGATCTCCTGCACCAGCTCTGGCTCGCGGGCACCGACGCCGCAAGCAAGTTCCGGTTCATCGCCGGCGACGTCGAAGAGCCGAACCTGGGCATCTCCGAGGACGACCGCGCGGAGCTTTCGCGCACCCTCACCCACGTCATTCACTGCGCCGCGAGCGTCGCGTTCGACGATCCCTACGAGGTGTCGTTTCGCGCCAACGTCAGCGGCACGCTCAACGCGCTCCGCTTTTCGCACGCGCTACAGATGGCGGAAGGCAGCCCCTTCGTGGCGCACGTCAGCATCGAGACCTCCTACATCCACGGTCGCCGCATCCGCACCCCGGCGCGCGAGGACGAGATCGTCTTTCCGCGCAAGTTCTACAACAACTACTACGAGCTGACCAAGGCGATGGCCTCGATCGAGACCGAGCGCTTCATGCTCGACAAGGGGCTGCGGGT
>JAHEKO010000458.1 GCA_024638355.1 Acidobacteriota bacterium | reverse complement strand
TGATGTACGACGGCGAGGCGATCTCCAGCACCCGCATCCGCGCCCTGGTGGCCGAGGGAAGGGTGGAGGAGGCGGCCGAGCTGCTGGGGCGCGGATACGCCGTCGTCGGCCGCGTCGAACCGGGCGACGCGCGCGGCCGCGAGCTTGGCTGGCCGACGGCGAATCTCGCGGTGGCCAACGAGATCTTTCCGGGCGACGGCGTCTACGCCACCGAGGTGCGAATCGCCGGGGAGAGCGACGACCGCCGCTCGATCACCAACGTCGGGACGCGGCCGACCTTCGAAGGCGACGGCAGGCGCTCCATCGAGTGCCATCTGCTCGATTTCGACGGGGATCTCTACGGTCGAAAGCTGGAGCTCCGCTTCCGGCGCCGGCTGCGCGGCGAGCGCCGCTTCGCCTCGCCGGAGGAGCTGGTACGGCAGATCGAACTGGACGTGGCGGCCGCGCGAGAATACTTCGCGGGCTCCGCGTGTTGATATTCTGGGTGACGACAACGAGAATCGCGTGGAGAGAGGAAGATCGTAATGGCCAGTGACAAGATCCTGAGTCTCAGTAACGACAATTTCGAGAACGAGGTCCTACAGTCCGACAAGCCGGTGCTGGTCGACTTCTGGGCCGAATGGTGCGGCCCGTGCCGCATGGTGGCTCCGGTCCTCGACGAGCTCGCCGAGCAGAAGAGCGACGTGCGAATTGCCAAGCTGAACGTCGACGACAACCAGGACCTGGCGTTCAAGTACGGCGTGCGGAGCATTCCGACCTTCATCCTGTTCAAGGGCGGCGAGGCTGCCGACCGGATGATGGGTGCGATGCCCAAAGCGGCCTTCGAGGAATTCCTCTCGCGAAACGCCTGAGGCGGCTACGCGAGCTGCTGGCGCGTGAGGGCCTCGAGGCCCTTCTCGTCGTCGCCGGCGACTCGCGGGAGCCCGATCTCGCGCCTTTCGTTGGCGACGCCCATCTGGGGGCCTCGTTCCTGATTGCTCCCGCGACGGGACCGCTCTACCTCGGCTATCTGACGCCGATGGAGCGCGAGGAGGCCGCGGCGACCGGACTCGAGCCGCTCGCGCCCGAGCTCCTGGGTGTCGGGTCGCTCCAGCGCGCTAGCGGCTCGGGCGGCGAGCTCTGGGCGGAGCTCCTGCGTGCCGGTCTCGAGCGTGCCGGGATCGAGCCCGGCGCCCTCGGGCTCGCCGGCCGGCTTCCCGCCGGCATCGTGTGGGGAGCGTGCTCGCGCTTGGCCGGCAGCGGCTGGAGCTTCGAGCCCGCGCGCGAGCTTCTGCTCGAGCTGCGCAAGCGCAAGAGCGAGTCGGAGCTGGGCGAGATCCGCCGCGTGGCCGAGGCGGCGGCGGAGGCGATGCGCGCGGCCGCGACGCTCCTCGGGCGCTCCGAGCCGGGCGTCGAGGGCCTTCGCCTCGACGGCGCTCCGCTCACCGCGGGCCGGCTGCGGAGCGAGATTCGCGGCGTGCTGGCGGCCCACAACGCCGAGCAGCCCCACGGCAACATCGTCGCCGCGGGCGCCGCCGCGGGTGTGCCGCACTCGCAGGGCGACTCGGGGCGAGTGCTGCTGCCGGGAGAGTCGATCGTGGTCGATCTCTTCCCCAAGGGGGGGCTGTATGCCGATTGCACGCGCACCTTCTGCGTCGGGGAGCCGCCGTCCGAGCTCGAGCGGGCGCACGCGACGGTCGAGCGCGCGCTGCGCGCGGCGCGGCAGGGTGCCGCGGCGGGCCGCCGCGGCGTCGAGATCCAGCGCGCGACCTGCGACCTCTTCCGCGAGGCGGGCTACCGCGAGCCGCTCACCCATCCTGGAACCACGCGCGGCTACGTTCACGGCCTCGGGCACGGGGTCGGGTTCGAGCTCCACGAGCACCCATCCTTCCGGTCCGAGTCGAGCGCGGCGGGCGAGCTCGCCGCGGGCGACGTCTTCACCCTCGAGCCGGGCCTCTACGACGCCGATGCCGGCTGGGGCGTGCGGCTCGAGGATCTCTGCCACCTCGGCCCCGGCGGGCTCGAAGTCCTGACGCCCCTGCCCTACGAGCTCGATCCCCGCCGCGGGTGGTAGCGGGGCCGGTTGTTTTCACCCGGGGCGGTAGAGAGGCAGCGCGGGAGGGCTCCCGCCGGCGCGCAGAGGCTGCGCGCGGTCGCAGCCCGAGCACCGGCGGGATACCCGCGCTGCAGCCGGGCCCCTGCTGTCCCGGGCGAAACAAGCGGACCCACGCCCGGCTGGTAGGCGAGTTGCCTTTTCGCGCCTCTCGGGGTAGCTTCGCGAGCGATTCCGGGGAGAGCATCATGACCGATTTCGAGAAACTGGGAGCCTTCTATCTCGGCAAGCACCACGACCTCGAGCGAGGCGAGACGGAGGACTCCCTCCTCCTCTACGACTCCAAGGACCTTTGCACGCACGCGGTCTGCGTCGGCATGACCGGCAGCGGCAAGACCGGTCTCTGCGTCACCCTTCTCGAGGAGGCCGCCATCGACGGCATTCCGGCGCTGGTGATCGACCCGAAGGGCGATCTCGGCAACCTGATGCTGACCTTCCCCGAGCTCCGGTCCGAGGACTTTCGGCCGTGGATCAACGAGGACGACGCGCGCCGCAAGGAGATGTCGCTCGACGAGTACGCCGCCTCCCAGGCCGACCTCTGGCGTGGCGGTCTCGGCAAGTGGGGTCAGGACGGGGCGCGGATCCGCAAGCTGCGCGAGGCGGCCGAGGTGGCGATCTACACGCCCGGCAGCGAGGCGGGGATCCCGGTGTCGATTCTCTCTTCGTTCGGCGCTCCGTCGGCCGCGGTGCTCGAGGACGGCGATCTGCTGCGCGATCGGGTGGCGAGCACCGCCTCGAGCCTGCTGGGGCTGATCGGCGTCGACGCCGACCCGATCCAAAGCCGCGAGCACATCCTGCTGTCGACGCTGCTCGACAAGCTCTGGCGCGAAGGTCGCGACGTCGACCTCGGCGGCTTGATCCAGGCGGTGCAGAGTCCGCCGGTGGATCGTGTCGGTGTGCTCGACATGGACACCTTCTTCCCGCCGAAGAATCGCTCGGCTCTCGCCATGCAGCTCAACAATCTGCTCGCGGCTCCGGGCTTCCAGGGCTGGCTCAGCGGCGTGCCCCTCGACATCCAGAGCCTGCTCTACACCGATTCGGGCAAGCCGCGGATCGCCATCTTCTCGATTGCCCACCTCGGCGACGCCGAGCGGATGTTTTTCGTCTCGCTGCTCCTGACCCAGACCCTGAGCTGGATGCGCAGCCGCCCCGGTACCACCAGCCTGCGGGCGCTGCTCTACATGGACGAGATCTTCGGCTACATGCCGCCGGTCGCCGAGCCGCCCTCGAAGCGTCCGCTCCTGACGCTCCTCAAGCAGGCGCGGGCCTACGGGCTGGGCGTGGTGCTGGCGACGCAGAATCCGGTCGATCTCGACTACAAGGGCCTGTCGAACACGGG
>JAHEKO010000457.1 GCA_024638355.1 Acidobacteriota bacterium | reverse complement strand
CGATCAGGCGCTTGACGGCGAACACGGTGTGCTCGGGAGTGGCGAGGGCCTGGCGCTTGGCGATCTGGCCGACCAGTCGCTCGTTGTCCTCGGTGAAGGCGACGATGGAGGCCATCGTACGACTCCCCTCACGGTTCTCGAGCACCCGCGGCGCGGCCACCTCCACGACGGCGGCGCAGCTGTTGGTGGTGCCGAGATCGATACCGATGACCCTGCTCACGTCAGTTCAGGGTCTCCGGATCGGGGAGCGCCTCGGAATCGGCCGGCCGCCTCTCCGGCGGCACGCTCACCCTCACGCTCGCCGGGCGGACCAGCCGATCGCCCATCAGATAGCCGGCACGCAGCTCCTCCGCCACGGTCGGCACCTCCACGCCGGCGTCCTCCTCCCGCGAGACCGCGTCGTGCAGGTTGGGATCGAACGGCTCGCCCTCGGCGCGAATGCGCTCGACGCCGTGCCGGCGTAGGAGGTCCTGGAACTGTCTGGCGATCAGCTCGACGCCCGCCTTGAGGTCCTCGACTTCGCCCTCGGCCTCGAGGGCCAGGCCGAAATTGTCGAGGATGGGCAAGAGCTCGGAGATGATGCCGAGACCCTCGAAGCGGCGGCTGCGCGCCTGCTCCCGCTCGACCCGCTTGCGGTAGTTGTCGAACTCGGCCAGCGTGCGCATGTGCCGGTCCTTGAGGGTGGCGAGCTGCTCGACGAGCTCCTCCCGCGCGGCCGCCTCCACCGGCGCCGCGGACTCGTCCTTCCGTTGCTCCTCGTCGTGCCCTTCGACCGCGTCCAGCGCTTCCTTCATCGCTTCGGTCAGATCCTCCGAATCATCGCCGTCGACCTCGAACTCCTCGGCCGTCGCGGCGTCGCGTTCCTCCTCTAACCAGCGCTCGTCCATCAGGATTCCCGGCAGGCTAGTAGGGCTCGGAGTAGGCGTTCTCGAGGGCCCGGCTCAGGCGCTCGCCGAAGTAGTTGACCAGCGGGATCATCCGCTGGTAGGGCATCCTCTTGGGACCGAACACGCCCAGGGTGCCGAGCGGCTTGCCCGCTACGCCATACGACGTCGCGACCAGGCTGAAATCGAGCTCCGCGGTGAGGTCGCTGTCCTCGCCGATCAGGACCCGCACGCCCCGACCCGACATGAGCTGGTTGAGCAGCTGGACCAGGCCCGCGCGGTCGGCGAAGGTGTCGAGCAGGCGCTGGACCCGCTCCAGGCTCGCCAGCTCGGGCAGGCCGAGCACCGAATTGGTGCCCTGAACCACCAGGTCGCGTCCCTCCTCGACGTCGAAGGCGCTGCGCGACAGCTCGATCGCGCTCGCCAGCAGCTGATCGACGCGCGCTCTCTCCTGCGCCATGAGGGCGATCAGCTTGTCGCGAATCTGCCGCACCGTAAGGCCGGCGTAGTGCTCGGTCAGGTAGTTGGAGATCCGCACCAGCTCGTCGGCCGAGATCTCCGCCGAGGTCTCGATGAGCTTGTTGTCGATGAACCCGCTCGACGAGACGACGATACACAAGACCTTCCGTCCGGAGAGCTGCACGAAGCTGATCGACTTCAGCTCGGTCTCCGCGATCGACGGCGTCAGGACGATGCCGATCTGGTGCGACAGATCCGACAGCAGCTGGCCTGCCGCCGTCATCAGACGGTCGCCTTCGCCGCCGGCCCCCAGCTCGGCGTCGATCACCGCGCGCTCGCGCTCGGAGACCCGGCGATTGGGCATCAGCGAGTCGATGTAGTAGTGATAGCCCTCTTCGGTCGGAACCCGGCCGGCCGACGTGTGGGGCTGCGACAGCAGTCCGAGGTCCTCGAGATCCGCCATCACGTTGCGAATGGTCGCCGACGACACGCCGTGCCGGCGGTGCTTGGCCACCGACCGCGAGCTGACCGGCTCGCCGGTGACGATGAACGTACTGATGACGTCGCGCAGGATCTCGCGGTCCCGCGGGCTGAGGATCGACTCGGGGCTCGGCCTTTCTGGCATGGTCATACCTGGACCGAAACCGCCGGCGACCGCACCGACCCATCCGGCCGGCGCCCGCTGGATCGGCTGCAGGCCCGCCTATTGTAGCGCGAGCGGCAGCCGCCGCCTGTCGATTATTCAGCAGTTCCGCCGCGCCGCCCGGTGCTAGTATCTGCGGGTGTCCCACCGTCGCGGCGGGACCCCTCTGCCATGGCCTTTTTCAACTACAGCACCATGCAGATGACGGCGAAGATCGTCTACTACGGTCCCGGACTCTGCGGCAAGACGACCAACCTGCAGTACATCTACGAGCACACCACCGGCGACTCGCGCGGCGAGATGGTGTCGCTCGAAACCCAGACCGACCGGACGCTCTTCTTCGATCTGCTGCCGATGGAGGTTGGCTCGGTGGCCGGATTCAAGACTCGGATCCAGCTCTACACCGTGCCCGGACAGGTCTTCTACAACACCACTCGCAAGCTCGTGCTCAAAGGGGTCGACGGCGTCGTCTTCGTCGCCGACTCCCAGCGCCCGATGATGGGAGCCAATCAGGAGGCCCTGGACAACCTGGCCGAGAATCTCGGCTCGCTCGGCCTCTCGCTCGACTCCATCCCATTGGTCCTCCAATTCAACAAGCGCGACCTGCCGGACATCGCTTCGGTCGACGAGCTGCGCGAGAGCCTCCACCGCGGCTCGTGGCCGATGTTCGAAGCCTCCGCGATCACCGGCGAGGGCGTCATCGAGACCTTGCGGGGGATCTCCAAGCTGACGCTCCTGGCGCTGCGCAAGCAGCTCGAGTCGTCCGCCGCCGCCTCCGAGACCGGCGGCAGGGTGGCCGCGAAGAGCAGCGCCGCGGCGCCTCCGGCACCCTCGATCCAGCCGCGATCGGCGCCACCGCCCAGAGCCGCGGCGCCGATGCCGCGGCCGGCGGCGGCCGCGCGACCCGCCCCGGTATCGCGCCCGGCGTCGATGAAGCCACGGGCCACGCCGGCCCCGGCCCGCTCACCGGTCGACGTGCGCAGGGACCTGCGCCTCGACCTCAAGAAGGACGGTCACGGTGCCGCCACGCGGCGGGTCGAGCTGGCGATCCGCGTCGAGGACTCGGCGAATCGGCTCCTCGGCGAGCTCGGCGACCTGCGCCTGGAGCTCGATCCACCGGCCGTCGTGGATTCCCTCCTCCTGCGCCTCAACGTGACGCTCGATCCCGAGGAGTGACGGGATGAGGTGTCCGTTCTGCGGCGAGTCGGACGACCGGGTGGTCGACTCGCGCGAAAGCCGCGAGGGTCTGACTGTGCGCCGGCGGCGAGAGTGCGCCGCCTGCGAGCGCCGCTTCACCACCTACGAGCAGATCGAAGACATCCCCTACATGGTGGTCAAGTCGGGCGGCGCACGAGAGGAGTTCGACCGCAAGAAGCTCCTGGCCGGCCTCTACAAGGCTTGCGAGAAGCGGCCGGTACCGGCCAAGCGGCTCGACGCCATTGTCG
>JAHEKO010000456.1 GCA_024638355.1 Acidobacteriota bacterium | reverse complement strand
TGCTGTGCGTCCTCCTGGCCGCTCCTGGTCTCGTCGTTGCCGCCGAGGAGGCGAACGACGAGCCCGAGACCAAGCTCAACTCCGGCACCCTCGCGGCTCTCGAGCTGCGCGGGATCGGGCCGGCGTACAACTCCGGCCGCGTCGTCGACTTCGCGGTCACCCCGGGCAAGCGGCACCGCTACTTCGTCGCCACCGCCTCGGGAGGGCTGTGGAAGACCGACAACGCCGGCATCAGCTGGACGCCGGTCTTCGACGGCGAGGGCGTCTACTCGATCGGCACCGTCGAGATCGACCCCAACAACCACAACGTGATCTGGGTCGGCACCGGCGAGAACAACTCGCAGCGCTCGGTGGCCTTCGGCGACGGCGTCTACAAGAGCGTCGACGGCGGGCAGAACTGGACCAACATGGGGCTCGAGGAGTCCGAGCACATCGGCAACATCCAGATCGACCCGCGTGACTCGAACGTCGTCTACGTCGCCGCCATGGGCCCGCTCTGGAACGGCGGCGGCGACCGCGGTCTCTACAAGACCACCGACGGCGGCGCCACCTGGGAGCGCGTCCTGCACGTCTCCGACGACACCGGCGTCGCCGAGGTCTGGCTCGACCCGCGGGATCCCGACACCGTCTACGCCACCTCGTGGCAGCGCCGGCGGCACGTCTGGACGCTGCTCAACGGTGGCCCCGAGTCGGCCTTCCACAAGTCGACCGACGGCGGCGCCACCTGGCGCGAGATCGACGAGGGTCTGCCGAGCGTCGACCGCGGCCGCATGGGACTCTGCATCTCGCCGGTCGACCCCGACGTGATCTACGGCATCCTCGACGCGGTGCGCGACGAGGGCGGCGTATTCCGCTCGACCGACCGCGGCGAGACCTGGAGCAAGCGTTCCGACCACACGACCAGCGGCGACTACTGGAACGAGCTCTTCTGCGACCCGCACGATCTCGACACGGTCTACTCGGTCGGCGTCTGGCTGTGGGTCACCGAGGACGGCGGCGAGAGTTTCGAGAAGGTCCCCGGCGAGCACATTCACGTCGACTATCACGCTCTCTGGATCGACCCCCACGACCCGGACTATCTCCTGACCGGCAACGATGGCGGCGTCTACGAGAGCTTCGACCGCGGCCAGAAGTGGCTCTTCAAGGAGAACCTCCCGATCACCCAGTTCTACCGCGTGGCCGTCGACAACTCGACGCCGTTCTACTACGTCTACGGCGGCACCCAGGACAACAACACCCTGGGCGGTCCCAGTCGCACGCTGCGCAAGTCCGGCATTTCCAACGAGGACTGGTTCATCACCGTCGGCGGCGACGGCTACGAGAGCCAGGTCGATCCGGAAGACCCCAACATCGTCTACTCGCAGTGGCAGTACGGCGGCCTGGTGCGCTACGACCGCAACTCCGAGGAGATCGTCGATATTCAGCCCCAGGAGGCCCCGGGCGAGCCGGCCGACCGCTGGAACTGGGACTCGCCGCTGATCATCTCGCCGCATTCCAACACCCGCCTCTACTTCGCCAGCCAGCGGCTCTACCGCTCCGATGACCGCGGCCAGAGCTGGACGGCGATCTCCGGCGACCTCTCCCGCCAGCTCGATCGCGACCAGCTGAAGATCATGGGCCGGCTGTGGGAGATGGACGCGGTGCACAAGAACAAGTCGACCTCCGACTACGGCAACATCGTCTCGCTCAGCGAGTCGCCGCTGGTCGAAGGGCTGATCTACGTCGGCACCGACGACGGCCTGATCCAGGTCACCGAGAACGGCGGCGGCGAGTGGCGGGCCGTCGACCGCGTGGGGGGCGTTCCCCAGAACACCTACGTCAGCGACCTCGAGGCGTCGCTCTTCGACGACAAGGTGGTCTACGCCACCTTCAACAACAAGAAGCAGGGCGACTTCACCCCGTACCTGGCGGTGAGTCGTGACCGCGGTCGCACCTGGAGATCGATCCGTGGCGACCTGCCGGATCGCCAGATCGCCTACACCCTGATCCAGGACCACGTGACGCCGGAGATGCTGTTCGCCGGGACCGAGTTCGGTCTCTGG
This sequence comes from Acidobacteriota bacterium, assembly GCA_024638355.1. GTDB lineage: Bacteria > Acidobacteriota > Thermoanaerobaculia > Multivoradales > JAHEKO01 > JAHEKO01. The sequence continues at coordinate 1,405 of JAHEKO010000456.1, read as the reverse complement.
GTGACCTTCGACGAGGGAAAGCACTGGCACCAGCTGGAGGGCGGCCTGCCCACGATCCAGGTGCGCGATCTCGACATCCAGCGCGACTGGAACGACCTGGCGCTGGCCACCTTCGGACGCGGCTTCTACATCCTCGACGACTACACTCCGCTGCGCGAGCTCTCCGAAGAGCGCCTGGCGAGCGAAGAGGCGATCCTCTTCCCGGCGCGCGAAGCGCTGCGCTACATCGAGAAGAAGGACCGAGTCGATTCGCGGGGCGACGCCTTCTGGACCACTGCCAATCCGCCCTACGGCGCCGTCTTCACCTACTGGGTTCGCGACGGCCTCAAGACGCTGCGCGAGGTGCGCAACGAGGCCGAGAAGGAGGCGCGAGAGGCCGAGACCGATCCGCCGCTGCCGTCGATGGCGGAGCTCCGGCAGGAGGACCTCGAGGTCGAGCCGCAGCTCTTCGTGGTCGTGCGCAACGACGACGGTGTGGTGCGCCGTGTGCCGGCAGCGCGCAAGGCGGGTCTGCATCGGGTGGCCTGGGACCTGCGCTGGCCGTCGGCGGCACCCACCGACCTCAAGCCGGCGACCGATCTGCCGCCGTGGGTCGAGCCCGAGCGCGGACCCCTCGTCCCCCCCGGCACCTACACCGCGAGCCTCGAGTCGAAAGTCGGTGGCGAGTGGCAGGCGCACGCCGGCCCGGTCGAGCTCTCGGTCATTCCGCTCGAGCTCAACACCCTGGCGGCCGAGGACAAGGCCGCGGTGATGGCCTTCCAGGCCGATGTGCGCGAGCTGCGTCGAGCGGTGCTCGGTGCCGGCAAGCGGGCGGACGAGATCGGCGTCAGGATCAAGCACCTACGGCAGGCGCTGCTCGATACGCCGGCTGCCGACGCATCCCTCACCGCCGACCTCGAGGTGCTCAACGGGCGGCTCGATGCGGTGCTGCTGGAGCTCCGGGGCGACCGGACCAAGGCGTCGCGGAATGTCTTCACGCCGCCGGCCATCATCGACCGCGTCGAGCGCATCGCTTCGGATCAGTGGTCGACCACCCAGGCGCCAACCGAGACGCACCGGCAGGCCTACGTCTGGGCGCAGCAGGCGTTCATCGCTGTGAGCGAGCAGATGGCTTCGCTGGAGGCGGACCTGGCGGTGCTGGAAGAGCGGGCCGAGGCCGCGGGCGCACCGTGGACCCCGGGACGGCCGGCTGGCGGCTGAGCGACGCGGACTCCTTGGTTTTCGTCATCGGTGCCGCGCGGCCCCGGATCGGATTTAGGGCGCGAGCCCGCGATCGAGCGAGCGGCCGAGAGAGGCCTCATGTGTTTCGGAAGGCGGCTACCACGAAGCAGCGGCGCCGTGCGCATGGCGGCCTCCGAAGCCGCTTCCCGTCTCCACACGGTGAATGGGAAACGATTCCCGCTGC
>JAHEKO010000455.1:2916-3447 GCA_024638355.1 Acidobacteriota bacterium | reverse complement strand
AGACGCGCCGCGGCCGGCCTTCGACCACCCGCACGATCACGTCGCGCCGGCCGCTCAGCGGCGCCCCGGGGGCGAGCCGCACGTCGACGCTCGAGAAGATCCCGAGACGGTAGAGGCGCCGCTGGACCTCGAGCAGGTCGCTCCGGCTGACCGTCGCGCCGCGCTCGAGCCGGGCGGCTCGCAGGATCGGCTCCGACTGCGCCCGACGATTGCCGCGGAGGATCACCCGCTCGACCACCGTCTGCGGGCCCTCCAGCACCTGGATCTCGACGTCGGCCAGGGTCTGCTCGCCGTTCCAGGTGACCGTCGCCGCCGCCTGGATGCGCGTGTAGCCCGCCTTCTCGTAGCGCGCGCGGACCGCGTTGAGGCTCTCCTCGAGCAGCAGCGGGTGGAACGGACCGCCCTCTTCGAGCGCGAGCAGGGGCCGCAGGTCGTCCTCGGACAGGCTCGAAAGCCCGCGGAAGTCGACGTGCACGACCCGCCGCTGCGGCCCTTCGTCCACCGGCATGCGCACCCGTAGCTGGGAGCCGC
>JAHEKO010000455.1:0-2906 GCA_024638355.1 Acidobacteriota bacterium | reverse complement strand
CCCCGAAACGGTATCACCGGCCAACAAACGCGGTAGCCAGATACGAGCGGAGCGCGGTCATGTCCTGCTCGAGGAGCTCGTCGACCAATCGTCCCTTGCCACCGAAACGCCGCCTCGCCGTCGTGCCGACCAGGGTCTCGAGGCGCGAAGCGGGAAGCGCGCGGATTCCCTCCCACGCCACCCCGGCCAGCTCGTAGATCGGCCCCGGCTCGACCAGGACCCAGATCCGTCGGAGCTGATCCCCGGCCTCGCTCCGGGTCTCGATCTTCACCCGGTAGTGCCCCGCTTCCTGGAAATAGCGCCGCAGGCGCTCGAGGTCGCGCAGGAGGAGCGCCTCGTCGAACCGCTCCGAGCCCTGGAGCGGCAGCACGCCCTCGCGCTCGAGCTGGGCGGCGTCGGCGCCCGAGACTCGCACCTCGAAACGCGGACCGACCTCGATCGGGTAGACCAGCCGCACGCGCAGCGGCTCGGGGCCGGGGCGGATCTCGGGTCGCCCGACCCGAGCCGTGCGGAATCCCTCGACCAGCAGCCACCCCTCGAGCTCCCGCGCGTCGCGGCGGACCGCCGGTTCGTCGAGGCGCGTCTCACGGCCGATCGACAGCCGCTCGAAGAGCACCTCGGGCGTCAGCGCACCCAGGTCGCCGTCGAAGACCACGCTGTAGACCGTCGCCGGCGCGCCGCATTCGAACTCGTAGGCGACGACGGCGTCGCCCCTGTCGTCGGAGTCGACCGCCAGCCGAATCCGGGCCTCGAGAAAGCCGGCCTCGCGATGAACGTCCTTCAAGCGGTAGAGACCGCGCAGCAGCCGGCTCTCGGAGAGCGGCGCTCCGGGCTGCTGCTCGATCAGCTCGTAGAGACGCGCGGGTTTGAAGCACGGCTCGCCGGCGAGCCGCACCTCACTCACCCGCACCTGGGTCCAGAGGGCGAAGATGACGTCGACTCCGTCGGCGTGGGGCCGCAAGTGGGCTTCGACCTCGGAGGACTCGACCGCCGCCCGCAGGCTGCGCAGGGAGTGGCGCAGGGCCTGCCGGTCGAGCGGCGCGCCGACCTCCACCGCCACCAGCTCGGCGAGCCCCGCCGCAGGCCGCCACCCCTCCTCCACCCGGATCTCGAAGGCCGAAACGACAGGCGCCGGCTGGGACCCGGCAACGGCGGGGAGCGCGAGCGCCAGGGCCAGAGCCAGAGCCCACCGATCGCGGCGCCGCGGCGCCGCGGCGGTCAAAACGCCTTCTCCCAGCGGAGATCGATCGAGTAGCTGTCGTCGCCGTTCTGGGTCGCCACCACGACCAGGGTCGGGCTGACGCTCCACTCCAGCTGCAGGATCTGCTCCTCCGAGGTGCTCGGGTCGTAGGAGTACGTCGCGAAGAGGTCGCGCGAGATGCGCTCGCCGACCGTCACCCGGGCGGCCGACAGATCGCTGCTGGCTCCGGTCAGCGGGCTGACCCGCAGCTGGTCCAGGCCGAACAGGCGGTTGACCCGATCGGTCACGACCGACGCGGCCTCGCCGGCCAGAAAGCCCTCGACGCCGAGGCCGGACCCCGCCTCGCGCCGATCGGTCGGCACCGCGGTCGCGGGGGCGCTGGCACCGGTCAGGAGCCCCAGAACCTCGAGCTCCGGAAGCGGCGGATTGGACGACACGCCGACCTCGAGACGATCCGGGGAGCCGGCCAGATTGAGGCGCACGACATACTCGCGCAGCTTGGTCGTGGCGAGCAGGTCGACGATCGGCTCGATCCGGTAGGGGTTGGCGAAATCGAGCTCGCCGCGCTCGATCTCGTACTCGTTGCCGCCGTAGACCAGGGTGCCGCCCGGGGTGATCTCGACGGCGCCGAACAGCACCGGGTCGGCGAGGGTGCCGCGCACCGAGAAGTCGACGTCTCCACTCAGGCTGGCGATGTTGTTACGGACGCTCAACGCCTCTCGGCCGCGAATGCGCAGATTGAGGGCCGTGGTGGCCAACAGCTCGGAGGTTTCCCGCACCTCGATTCGCCGGCGCTGGACGAGCGAGGCGAGGGCCGACTCGACGCCCAGCTTGATCGGACTGAAGTAGTAGGCGCGGTCGAGCTCGATGTCGCCGCGCACGAGCCGGCCGGCCGGGGTCGAGACCAGCGACACGCGAGCGTCGCCGCGCACCTGCCAGCCCTCGGGGTAGGGCAGGTCGAGGCCGCTGGCGACGGCGTCGAGGTGATAGCCGGCCGGCGTCTGGCCGAGGTCGAGCTGGACCGTGCCTCCCGCCTCCACGGTCCCGCCGCCGACCGCCGCGCGCACGCTATCGAGCACGATGCGGTCGGGATAGAAGAGCGCAAGGCCCTCCAGCTCTTCGATCGAGGTGGTCAGCGCCCCCACCAGCACGCTGGCGTCCTCGAGCCGGCCGACGCCGTTCACTCGCGGTCGCGTCAGGGTGCCGCCGATCGCGGCCAGCAGCTCGAACCGCCCGCCGCGCAGCTGGACCTGCGGCACGAGGAGATCGAGCCAGTCGGCGCCGAGCGAGCTCTGGGCGGTAAGGTCGAGCGTCCGCTCCGCGTCGAGGGCCACCCGGCCGGCCACGAAGAGCTCGCTCGACCCGTCCTCGGTCGTCAAGAAGAGCGACTCCACCTCGACCCCCTCCGCGGCGACGCGGACGACGACCGGCTCCGCAGAGTGCAGGGTGACTCCGGAGTGCGCCAGCGCCAACTCGTCGAGGCGCACCTCGAGCCGCGGGGTCTCGCCCGTCGCGAAGCTCCCTCGCGCCGACAGCCTGCCCGCGAGCGAGCCGGAGACCGACTGCGCGGCCGGATAGTCGAGAGTCGCCAGCACGGGGACGAGGTCGTCGATGTCGACCGCCAGATCGACGTCGAATCCGTCGCGGTCGAGCCGGCCGCCTCCCGAGATCGACTCCAGGGCGGGCAGCGCGCCGGACAGTGCCA
>JAHEKO010000054.1:9492-13935 GCA_024638355.1 Acidobacteriota bacterium | reverse complement strand
GCGCGGCGCCCAGGATGATCTCGAAGTGTGAGCGCTCGCCCTTGAACTCCTCGTAGTGCTTGTGGGCGTTCTCGACCATGACCACCGCGGCGTCGACGAGTACGCCGATCGAGATCGCGATCCCGCCCAGCGACATGATGTTGGCGCCGAGGCCCTGGATGCGCATGACCACGAAGGCCAACAGGATCGAAAGCGGAATCGACACGATCGCCACCAGCGCCGAGCGAAAGTGGAAGAGAAAGAGCGCACAGACGAGGGCGACGACGATCGACTCTTCGATCAGGGTGTCGGTCAAGGTGTCGATCGAGCGCTCGATCAGGCCGCTGCGGTCGTAGGCCACCGAGATCTCGACGTCGTCCGGCAGCCCGGCGCGCAGCTCGCTCAGCTTCTCCTTGACCTGGGTGATGGTCGTGCGCGTATCGGCTCCCGAGCGCACGACCACCACGCCGCCCACCGTCTCCCCCTCGCCGTTCCAGTCCGCCAGGCCGCGCCGGATCTCCGGGCCGATGCTGACGTTGGCGACGTCCTCGAGCTTCACCGGCACCCCGCCCGGCCCCGCCGAGAGCACGATCGTCTCGAGGTCGCGCAGATCCTGGATGTAGCCCCGGCCGCGCACCATGTACTCGCGCTCCGCCATCTCCACCAGACGACCGCCGACATCGAGGTTCGACTCGCGGATGGCGTGCTTGACCGTTCCGAGCGACAGACCGTAGGCCCGAAGTCGAACCGGGTCGACCTCGACCTGGTACTGACGTACGAAGCCGCCGATCGAGGCGACCTCCGAGACGCCGTCGACCGCGGCCAGGCCGTAGCGCAGATACCAGTCCTGAATCGACCGCAGCTCGGAGAGCGAGCGGCTCTCGGAGTTGAGGACGTACATGAAGGCCCAGCCGACGCCGGTGGCGTCGGGGCCGAGCTGCGGCGTCACGCCTTCCGGCAACTGGGCGCCGAGACCGGAGAGGTACTCGAGCACCCGCGTCCGCGCCCAGTAGAGATCGGTGCCGTCTTCGAAGATCACGTAGACGAACGAGAAGCCGAAGAAGGAGTAGCCGCGAACGATCTTGGCAAACGGGACCGAGAGCATCTTGGAGGTAATCGGATAGGTCACCTGGTCTTCGACCACCTGCGGCGCCTGCCCCGGGTACTCGCTGAAGACGATCACCTGCACGTCGGAGAGGTCGGGAATCGCGTCGACCCGGATCGTGCGCGCCGACCAGACGCCGCCGGCGATGGCGAGCACGAGCCCGACGAGGATCAGCAGCTGGTTGCGGAGCGACCATTCGATGATTCGATTCAGCATCGGCCGTCACTCCCCATGAGCCATCGCGGCACCGCCGTGGCCCGCGTGGTCGTCGGCACCGCCCGGCTCGCGCTCTATCGGCGCGCCGCCGGCCTCCGACGCGGCCGTCGAGCTCATCATCTTCTGGATCGCCTCCTTCAGCCGCGACTCGGAGTCGAGCAGGAACTGGGCGGAGGTCACGACCCGCTCGCCACCCGCGAGCCCGCTCAACACCTGGTAGTAGCCCTCGGAGGCGTGTCCGAGGACCACCTCGTGCGGCTCGAAGCGGCCGCCCTCGCCGGCGACGATGACGACGCTCCGCCGCCCGGTCTGCAGCACGGCCTCGGACGGCACGACCAGGGCTCCGGGGGCCGCCACCGGCTCGAAGACCACCGTGGCGAACATCCCCTTGCGCAGACGCCCCGAGGTGTTGGGCACCGCGATCTTGACGGCCAGCGTGCGGGTCTCCTCGGAGAACTCGGGCTCGAGGAAGCGGACCGTGCCGCGGACGGTCTCACCCGGGAAGTAGGCGAACGTCACGGCGGCCTCCATTCCCGAGCGGATCCAGGCCACCTGGTCTTCGAAAACTTCGACGGAGAGCCAGAGGGTCGAGATGTCGGCGATGTGGTAGGCCTCGAGCCCCGGCCTCACCGCCATGCCCTCGAGCCCCGCCATCCGCCGCATCACCAGACCGCCCGCCGGGGCGGTGACGGTCAGCGTGCGGAAGATCTCGCCGGTCTCTTCGAGGCGGGCGATCTGCGCCTCCGAGATGTCCCACAGGCTGAGCCGCGTCCGCGCCGAGTCGACCAGGGCCTGGGCCCTGCGGCGCGCGTCCTCGGGCGCATCCGCGACGTTGCTGACGTACTCGATCGCCGAGAGCAGCTCCTGCTCGGTCTGCACCAGCTCGGGCGAGTAGACCTCGAACAGGGGCTCGCCCTTCGCCACCGGCTCGCCGATGTAGTTGACGTAGACCTTCTCCACCCAGCCGCTGTACTTGGTGGTGACCGTGACCATGCGCTGCTGGTCGTACTCGAGGTAGCCGACCGTGCGGATCTCGTGGGTCAGATCGCGGCGCTCGACCGGGGCGGTCCGGACGTTCATGTTCTGGATCACGGCCGCGTCGATGCTCACCGTGGTGCCCTCCCCCACCACGCGCTCGGCTTCGTCGGCGTAGACGGGCAGGTAGTTCATCCCCATCTCGTCTTTGGCCGGCACCGGCGAGGTGATCGTCGGGTCCATCGGGTTGCGGTAGAAGAGCACCTCGCGGTCGGCGCTCGCCGTGGCCGGGGCCGCGCTCGGCGCCATCTCCGACCTCGGCATCGCGTGATACCCGACGGCGCGCTCGAGCCAGCCGTCGACGGGATGGAGGCCGAGCGGATCGAAGAAGAGCAGGTAGAAGAGGACGAAGCTTCCCGCCACCCAGAGGAGGGGACGGAGCCGTTGTGCCGTGGATCTCGAAGCGGGTCTCTGGGTCGTCATCGTGTCTCCTCCGCGTCCCTCTCGACGGGTCCGAGCGGCTCGCCGATCGCGCCCTCGAGCTTCGCCAGCCCCACCAGGTAGTCGACCTTGGCTCGGGCCGCGGCCAGGGTGGCGTCGAACAGGACGTGCTCGGCGTCGAGCAGATCGAGCGCGTTCAGGGTGCCGGCGACGTAACCGGCCTGGGCCGACTCGAGCGCCTCTTCGGCCTGCACGATCAGCAGGTCTTCGACCAGGCGCAGCTGGCGCCAGGCGAGAGGTAGCCGGCGGGACATGTCGCCGATGTTCGACTCGATCGAGAGCATCAAGTCGCGCTTGGCCGCGGCGGCTTCGAGCTGGAGCTCGACCGCTTGTTGGATGCCCGCATCGAGCCGGTCTCGCCAGATCGGCAGCCGGATGCCGCCTCGGATGCCCAGGATGTCGTCGCCGTTGCCTTCGGGAGGCAGGGCGCGACCGAGCGCGTCGTCGCGGGGATCGACCACGGTGTAGCTCAGCCCGACCGTGAAATCCGGGCGCCGCGCCTTTCTGGCTTGGGCCTCCAGCGTCTCGGCCCGGGCGATGCGGGCATCGGCCGCGTGCAGCTCGCGCCGGAGCGCCCGTGCCCGCTCCACCAGCTTCGTCCTGTCGAGCGGCCTCTCCTCGATCCTCCGCGGCAACCCGGCGTGCTCGACCGGCGTGTCGGGCGCGCGGTCGCGCAGCCGATTGATCCGAGCCGTCAGCTCGAGTTTTCGCGATTCGAGCTCGAGGAGGTCCCGCTCGACCCGGGTGATCTCGGACTGGATCTTGATCACCGCCTGGGCCGGCCCGACGCCGGTGGCGTAGCGCGCCTGGGCGATCTCCTCGTGCTGCACGAGGTGCTCGCGGAAGGTGCCCAGGATCTCGCCGTGCCGATCCTGGAAGAGGAGCTCGTAGTAGAGGCGCCGCGCCTCGGTGACCAGCCGCACCCGCTCGGCGCTCACCTCCTCGCGCAGCGCATCGGCGGCCAGCAGGGCGGCTTCTTCACGAAGCCCGCGCTTGCCGGCCCACGGCAGGGTCTGCGAGATGCCGAGGGCCAGCCGTTGCGGCCCGACCCGGGTCTCCGGCGCCAGCGGAAAGGCGATCACCTCCGCCGCGGGGTCGGGCAGGGCGCCGGCGACCGGCGCCTCCAGCCGTGCCGCTCGAGACCGCGCGCCGGCGGTGATCAGACCCGGGTTGCGGGTCAGCACCTCCCGCGCCAGCGCACGCAGGGCGGGATCGCCGGTCGCCAGCGTCAGGCGATCGGCCGGTTCCGGATCGGTTGTCGTGGCCCCGGCGGCCGCGCTCACCAGCGCGGCGGCCGCCCAGAGGCGGATAGCTGTAGGAAGCATCAGACTCCTCCAAAGCAACGTGATGCGGTCGACCACCCTCCACACGAGGGCGATCGCTCACTGTGCGCTTCAGACGGAGATCAGAGCAGCAGCGTCGAGAAGAGAGCGTGGCGCGGGGGGCGTGGCGGTGGTTCGAGGCGCTCGATGCCGAAGCTCAGCGAGTCGGCGGAGAGGCTCTCGAGGCCGGTCCGCCCGGCGACCGCGGCCAAAGTGAGCTCGTCGTCGTAGGGCCGCTTGAGAATCGACTCGGGCAGCGCCTCGCCCGAGCTCGCCTCGCAGCAGGCCGGGGCCACCGCCAGCTCGTCGTCGCAGCCGGGCATCTGATGACCGCTCATGTCATGA
>JAHEKO010000054.1:5243-9392 GCA_024638355.1 Acidobacteriota bacterium | reverse complement strand
GCCTCGACGAGCCTCAGGGCGGCGCCACGACGCCGGATGAGTCCCTGCCGCTCGAGGCGGCCGACGGCGCGGTAGACCGTCTCCTCGGCGAGCCCCAGCTCGGCCGCCAGGGCACGCAGGGTGGGCGGTCCCTGGCCCGGCGAGAGCGCCAGCCAGGCGAGCAGGCGCTCCTCCGCCGAGGCGATCGAGCGCACCTCGAGCAGCGCTCGCTGGTCGCGCACCTGCTCGGCGAGCCGACGCGTCCAGGCGAGAACCAACCGCGAATCGCTCTCGAGCGCCGCCTTGACCCGCGCGATCGAAAACGACGCCACCCGGCTCGGAATCTCCGCGCGGGCATCGCAATGATGGGCCGCGCCGAAGAGCGCAGCCTCGGCGAAGCTCGTTCCCGGATGCACGCGGTGCAGAGTGAGCTCGCTCCCCGACTCCAGCGCGCGAACCAGGTGGACGCGGCCGGCTTCGAGCCGGTAGACCGCGCGCGCCCGATCGCCGCGGCGGAACAGGTAGTCGCCGCGGCCCAGCTCCTTGCGCCGATCGGGCTCGCCGAACTCGGCTAGAAGATTCCGGCCGCTCACCGCCTCGTCCGCGCGGCCGCGGTCAGGGAATCCCGTAGCGCTTGCGCTTGTCCCACAGCGTCTTGCGGCTGATGCCGAGCAGTGCGGCGGCCTTGCCCTGGTGGCCGCGGGTGTAGGCGAGCGCCCTCGCGATCTCCTCGCGCTCGACCTCTTCGAGCGGCCGCGGGCGGGCGTCGGCGGCCGCGCGGGCCACCGGATCGAGCACGCCGTCGTCGGCCATCACCACCGCGCGCTCGAGGACGTTGCGCAGCTCGCGCAGATTGCCGGGCCACGAATGATCGATCATCCAGTCGCGGGCGCTCTCGGCCATCGCCAGGCGGGGCCGGCCGAGCCGAGCGGTGAGATCCTCGAGGAAGAAGTCGATCAGCCGGGGCAGGTCCTCGCGCCGCTCGCGTAGCGGCGGCAGGCGGAACGTCACGACCTCGAGGCGGTAGTAGAGGTCCTCGCGGAAGGCGCCGCGCGCCGCGCGCTCGGGAAGATCTTCGGCGCCGACCGCCAGGAAGCGGACGTCGGCCTCGATCTCGTCGCCGCCGAGCGGAGCGTAGCGGCTTTCGGCCAGCAGGCGCAGGAGCTTGGGTTGGGCGGGGAGCGGAATCTCCTCGACGTGGTCGAGGAGCAGCGAGCCGCCGCTGGCGCCCGCTACCCGGCCCGGGCGCGAGTCCGCGGCGCCGGTGAAGGCCCCGGGCTCGTAGCCGAAGAGCTCGCTCTCGAACAGCGTGGTGGGGATGCCCGCCGCGTCCACCTCCACCAGCGGCCGAGCCGCGCGCGGGCTGGCGTCGTGGAGGGCGCGGGCGAGGGTCGACCGGCCGGTGCCCGGCTCGCCGAGGATGAGAACGCTCGCCTCGCTGTTCGCGGCACGGCGCGCGCCACGGAGGGCCTCCACCAGCGACGGCGACGCTGCGAGCAGGGCTTCGAGCGACATGCGTCAATCAGGCCAGGACTTGCTCGGTGACGTCGTCGGCGTCGGCCCAGAGGCGCTCGAGGGCGTAGAAGGAGCGCGTCTCCTGATCGAAGATGTGAGCGACGAAGTCGCCATAGTCGAGCAGCACCCAGGTGCCGTGCTTGTAGCCCTCCACCGCCAGCGGCCGGCGGCCTTCGCGGCGCAGGCTCTCTTCGATCGCGTCGGCGATCGCCCTCACCTGACGATCGCTCGCTCCGCTGCAGATCAGGAAGAACTCGGTGAAGTCGCTGATGGCGTCGAGGTCGAGCACCTTCAGCTCGATCGCCTTGCGGTCGGAGGCGGCAGCCACCGCAACGCGGACCGTCGATGGATCCTGCGCTGGGAGGGTCTCGCTCGTCATCTATAGAGTGAGTACTTCCGTACGTACTGTAGCACCAGCGGCGACAGGACCTCGGCGGGAATGTCTTCGCCTCGGCGCACACGCCGGCGCAGGTCGGTGGACGACACCTCGACCGCCGGGTTGGCCAGGAAGTGAACGCGGTCGTTGTCGGCCAGCTTCGCCAGCTCGGGCGTGAGATGTCGCCGGGTGTGCTCGATCTCCCAGCCGGGCCGCACCAGAACGACGAGCCGGGCGAGCTCGACGATCTCGTGCCAGCGCTTCCAGCTCTCGAGGCCGGCGAAGGAATCGCCGCCGATCAGCAGGTAGAGCTCGGCCGCGGGCTGCTCGCGATGGAAGTGCTCGAGGGTGTCGATGGTGAAGGCGGTGCGCCCGGGCGTCAGCTCGAGCGCCGAGACCAGGAGATCCGGCTCGTCGAGGAGCGCCAGCTCGACCATCGAGAAGCGGGCGTGCGCCGGCGCGAACTCGTGCTCGGACTTGTGCGGCGGTCGCGCGGTGGGCAGATAGATCACCCGATCCAGGCCGAGCCGGTCGCGCGCCTCGAGCACCGGCCGTACGTGCCCGGCGTGCACCGGATCGAAGGAGCCGCCGAACAGCCCGAGCTTCACGCCGGCTGCCCCTCGCGGACGCGCGACTCGAGCAGGAGCATCAGCTCGCGGACGCCCTCGCCGGTCGCCGAGCTGATCTCGCGATAGGCCAGGTCGCGCCTGTCGGCCGCGGCCGCGAGCTCACGGCCACGCTCCTCGACGCGGAGGTCGAGCTTGCTGCCGACGACGATGCGGTCGCGCTCGAGGAGCCCCCTATCGAACTCCGCCAGCTCGGCTTCCACCGCCTCGAGATCGGCTCCCGCGCTCGCCGCGTCGCCCGACAGGTCGACCAGATGGAGCAGCACGCGGCAGCGCTCGACGTGGCGCAGGAACTGGGTGCCCAGGCCCGCGCCCTGGGCGGCGCCGGCGATCAGGCCCGGGAGATCGGCGATCACGAAGGGCTCGCCCTCCGGGCCGGAGGCGACGACCCCGAGCTGTGGCACCAGGGTGGTGAACGGATAGTCGGCGATCTTGGGCTTGGCCGCTGAGACCACGCTGATGAGAGTCGACTTGCCGGCGTTCGGCAGCCCGACGACGCCGACATCGGCGAGCAGCTTGAGCTCCAGCTGCAGCTGGCGCTCCTCGCCGGCTTCGCCCGGCTGGGCGTGACGCGGCGCCTGCCGAGTGGCGGTCTTGAAACGGGCGTTGCCCCGGCCGCCGCGGCCGCCGGCGGCGACCGTGAGCCGTGTGCCGTGGGTCAGGAGCTCGCCGAGGCGCTCGCCCGAGCCGCGCTCGAACACCTCGGTGCCGAGCGGCACCGGGATCAGCAGATCGTCGCCCGAGCGCCCGGTCTTGTTCGAGCCCTCACCGTGGCGGCCGCGCGGAGCGGCGTAGAGACGCCGATTGCGCAGGTGGTAGAGGGTGTTCAGGCCTTCGTCGCCGATCAGCTGGACCGAGCCGCCGTGGCCGCCATCGCCTCCGGAGGGCCCGCCCTTGGGCACGAATTTCTCGCGCCGGAACGCGACGCAGCCGTTACCACCACGCCCGCCCTGCACGTGGAGAACCGCCTCGTCGATGAAGATCAAGATCGGCCAGCCGGGCGACGTACGTCGCGCACCGAGCGCTAGTCGCTCGGTAGGATGTTGACGAACGTCCCGCGGCGGCCGCGCTTCCGGAACTGAACGACGCCGTCCGCCTTGGCGAACAGGGTGTCGTCGCGACCGCGGCCGACGTTGACTCCGGGGAAGAACTTCGTGCCGCGCTGGCGGACGATGATCGTGCCGCCCGTCACCGACTGCCCGCCGTACCGCTTGATGCCCAGGTACTGCGGGTTGGAGTCGCGGCCGTTACGGCTGGATCCTTGACCTTTCTTGTGAGCCATTGCCGATACCTCTCCTAGCCCTGGATCTTGTCGATCCGAACCCGCTGCAGATCCTGCCGGTGGCCGGCGTGCCGACGGTAGCCCTTGCGCCGCTTCATCTTGAAGACCACGACCTTGGGGCCGCGCACCTCGTCGACCTTGACGCCTGTGACCTTGGCGCCCGCGACGGTCGGCGCGCCGACCTTGACGCCCTTCTCGCCGGAGACCAGAAGCACGTTGTCGAACTGGATCTTGTCGCTCTTCGTCTTGCCGCTATCGGGCAGCAGCTCGACGTCGATCACGTCGCCCGGCTCGACCCGATACTGCTTTCCGCCTGTTTCTATGACTGCGTACACTGAGCAAACTCCTCCTGCGCGCGCACCGGCGCGGCT
>JAHEKO010000054.1:0-5143 GCA_024638355.1 Acidobacteriota bacterium | reverse complement strand
CGCTATCGGGCAGCAGCTCGACGTCGATCACGTCGCCCGGCTCGACCCGATACTGCTTTCCGCCTGTTTCTATGACTGCGTACACTGAGCAAACTCCTCCTGCGCGCGCACCGGCGCGGCTGAAAAAGGTAGCACGAAACCAAGGGCTGGTCAATCGGCCGGACGGGCTCGTAATGGGTTCCGTAGGGTTCGATCGAGCCCGGCGCCCCGTCGCCTCTCCGCCCCGAGGTGAGCAGTCGCTATCGCATTCGCTGGACCTAGCGTGCTAGCCGCCTCCGCCCGGGTGCGGCCGATTCCACATGCCGCGCGGGCCGCCGTCCCTATACTCGACGGGATGAGCGATCAGCCCGAGTTCCTGGTCTGCGTCGAGTGCGAGTCTCCGACCTACGTCTACGAGTGGAGAGACGGAAAGGTCACCGAGGCGATGTGCGAGGTGTGCGGCAACGACGACGCCGACACCTTCCTCACCCAGCAGGACTGGGAAGACCTGGTCGAAGCTCCGGCCTGAAGCCCTACTTCTCGGCGGAGGCGCCCACCGGCCGGGAGACGAGCACCGGCTCGTCGCTCGGTCGCTTCGCGTCGGGCGCGGCCCTCGGCACCGACACGCGAACGCGAGTACCGACGCCGACGGTGCTCTCGACCTCGACCGACCCGCCGTGGTCGGCGGCGATCCGACGCACGACGGCGAGACCCAGTCCGGTCCCCCCTTTGCGGGTCGAATAGAACAGATCGAAGATCTTGCTCGACTCCCCGCGCGGGATGCCGACGCCGTTGTCTTCGACCTCGAGGTGGACCATGCCTTCCGAAGCGCGAGCGGTCAGGGTGATGCGCGGCGGGCGGCCGGTCTCCTCGGTGGCCGCGAGGGCGTTCTGCGCCAGGTTGAGCAGCAGCTGGGTGAACTGGCTCTGATCGACCTCGACCAGCGCCCCGTCGCTCAGCTCCTCGACCGCGATCCGCGCGCCCCGGGTGTGGAACTCGGCGGCCAGGAGGTCGCTGCAGCGCCGCAGCAGATCGACCGCGGCGACCCTCTCGGTCTCGAGCGGCCGCGGCTTGGCGTAGGACAGGAAGTCGGTCACCAGGCGCTCGAGGCGATGGATCTCCTGCTGGGTGACGGCGAACAGGCGGCTTCGCGACTCGCTCGACGACGGCCGTCCGGCATCTTCCTCCAGCATCTGCATGTTCAGGTTGAGCGAGTTGAGCGGGTTGCGAATCTCGTGCGCCAGCCCCGACGCGAGGGTACCGATGTAGGCCATCCGCTCGGCTTCCGCCGCCTGCTCTTCGAGCCGGCGGCCGCGCCGCCAGAGCCACCAGATCGTCAGGTAGGCGAGCAGCAGCACGGCCAGCGTCACCGCGCCCAGCACCGAGGTCTGGCGCACGAGCTCTCCGCGCAGCACTTCGACGCGCTCCTCGAGCTCGAGCCGGCTGATGCCGATGTGGAGCATGCCGAGGTCGCCGATCGGAATCTCCATGTCGTAGTTGAGCGTCTCGGACTCCTCGACGACCTGCGACTCGATGCGCAGCGGCAGCTCCGGCGCCTCGATGCCCGGCGGGGTGGTCACGCCCCCCCCGGGCGGATCGAAGGTCTCGCCCAGGGCCCGAAAAACGAGGTGGCCGTCGGAGTTGCGGATCTCGAGGGTCTGGATGATCTCGCGCTTCTGCAGAATCGTGTCGATGTAGGTCTGGCGCTCGCGCTCGACGGCGATCAGCGTGTAGAGATCCTGTCCCTCCTCGGCCGCCGTGCCGGCGAGCTGCTCGGCGACCTCCTCGGCTTCGCGCCGGGTCTCGAGCAGCACGCGCTCGACCTCTCGCTTCGACAGCGAGCGGAAGATCAACCAGCCGAGCAGACCCAGGTCGACCAGGACGAACGCCCCCAGCACGATCGACGCCACGAGCAGCCGACGGGAACCGGAAAAGCGCGCGGAGCCGCCGTCGGGCATCAGTCGAGGATAGCATTCGGCTTGACAGTAGCTTGGCCATGACTGCCTTCGTCCTGCGGCGCCTGCTGACCTCCGCCGTCTTGATCCTGCTGGTCCTGACGCTGACGTTCTTCGTCATCCAGCTCGCCCCGGGCGGTCCGGGCGGCGTCTATCTCGATCCACGCGTGCCGGCGGAGTACGCCCAGGAGCTCGCCACCCTCTACGGCCTCGATCGACCCTGGCCCGAGCGCTACGCGGCCTGGCTAAAGGCGGTCGTCCTCGAGTGGAACTGGGGTGTCTCGGCCTCGGCCAAGCGGCCGGTGAGCGAGCTCCTGGCCGTCTACGGGCCGCCGACCCTGCTGCTCAGCGGTGCGGCGCTCCTGGTGCAATTCACCTTCGGCCTGTTGCTGGGGGTGGCCGCCGCGCGCCGCGCCGAGCGCTTCCAGGATCACCTCATCCGCGTCGTCTCGGTGCTGCTCTACTCGCTGCCCGCCTTCTGGCTCGGGCTGATGGCGATCCTCCTTTTCAGCCACACGCTGCCCCTCTTTCCACCCGGGCAGACGCACAGCCTCGACGGCGACCGGCTCGGATGGCTCGCCGCGCTCCTCGACCGGCTGCACCACCTGGCGTTGCCGGCTTTGGTGCTCGGGCTCGCCACCCTCGGTAGCGTCGTGCGGCTGCTGCGCGGGAGCCTGATCGAGGTCCTTCAGCAGGACTATGTGCGCACGGCGCGGGCCAAGGGCGTGCGCGAGCGCAGCGTGGTCTGGGTTCACGGCCTGCGCAACGCGCTGGCGCCGCTCACCCAGCTCTTCGGCCTCTCCCTCCCCTTCCTGGTGGGCGGAGCCCTGGTGGTCGAGCGGGTCTTCTCGTGGCCCGGGATGGGACGGCTCACCTGGGAGGCGATCGGTACGCGCGACTATCCGGTGCTGATGGCGGCAACCGCGCTCGCCGCGCTGTTCGTCGTGCTCGGCAGCCTGGTCGCCGATCTGATGCTGGCCGCCGTCGACCCCCGCGTGCGGCGGCGAGGCGCGAGATGAAGGGCGACCGGCGGCTGATCTTGTGGGGCGGCCTCCTCCTGGGTCTGATGATTCTCCTCGCGGCGGGGGCCGACCGCCTTGCGGCCACCGATCCGATCGAGCCGACCGACCCCGTCGTCGGCCGTTTTCTGCCGCCGGGAAGCTCCCGGGCGATCGTGCGGCTGGCCGACGGCTCCAAGCTGTTGGCCGATCGCGCGCGGGCGACCGAGAGCGGAGTCGAGATCGAGCGCCTGGGCGAGCGGCGGCTGATCGCCCCCGCCGAGGTCGAGTCCGGCGATCCGGTCGCGGCACTCGGCAGGCGAGTCTTTCCGCTCGGCACCGACCGCTTCGGACGCGACGTGTGGAGCCGTCTGCTCCACGGCGCTCGGACCTCGCTGTGGATCGGCGTAGTGGCCGCGGCGCTGGCTCTGACGCTGGGAGTGCTCGTCGGCGGCATCGCGGCCAGCGCCGGCCGGGCCACCGACGCGCTTCTGATGCGGATCACCGACGCCCTGCTCGCCTTCCCCCACCTGTTCATCGTCATCGCCCTGGCGGCCGTCTTCAACGCCGGGCAGGCGGTGATCATCTTGATCCTGGGCGCCACGGGCTGGATGGGGACCGCCCGGCTGATCCGGGCCGAGATCCTCGGCCTCCGGCAGCGCGAGTTCGTGCTCGCCGCCAACGCCGTCGGTCTCCGCCGGCGGCAGGTGTTCTTTCGCCACCTCCTGCCCAACGCGCTGACCCCGGTGATCGCCTACACGGCCCTACGAGTCGGGGACCTCATCCTGGTGGAGGCGAGCCTCTCCTTCCTCGGCCTGGGCGTGCCGGCTCCCCACCCGACCTGGGGGAACATGATCGCTCAGGGGAGCGACGTGCTGACCACCGCCTGGTGGGTGGCCACCTTCCCGGGCGCCGCCATCGCGGTGACCGTGATCGCCTTCCACCTTGTCGGTGACGGACTGCGCGCCTGGCTCGACCCGCGGGCTCGGTAGCGGAAACCGGCATGCTGATCCGCGACTTCGACTACGAGCTCCCAGCCGACCGCATCGCCGAGCATCCGGCGCCGCGTGGCGAGAGCCGTCTCTTCTGCCCGCAGCGGGGCGGCCCCGACCGTCACTCGAAAATCGCCGACCTGCCGCGGCTGCTGAGACCGGGTGACCTGCTGGTCGTCAACGACACCCGCGTGCTGGCCGCGCGCCTCTTCGGCCGGCGCCCGACCGGTGGGCAGGTCGAGCTGCTGCTGGCCGAAAAGACCGGGGGCAGCGAGTGGCTCTGCCTGATGCGACCCGGGCGGCGGGGACGCCCGGGCGCCACGATCGAGCTCTCTCCCGGCCTGACGGCGACCGTGGTGGGCCGCGACGAGGGCGGCCTGTTTCGAGTCCGCTTCTCCGAGCCGATCGAGCCGCATCTCGAGCGGATCGGGCACGTTCCCCTGCCCCCCTACATCAAGAGGCCGGACGAGCCCGCCGACCGGGCGAGCTACCAGACCGTCTACGCGCGCGAGCCGGGGTCGATCGCCGCGCCGACCGCCGGCCTGCACTTCACCGCCGAGATCCTCGCGCGGCTGCGCGGGCACGGCGTCGGCGTGGCCGCCGTCACCCTGCGAGTCGGAATCGGCACCTTCAAGCCGATCACGACCGAGCTGGTTCACGAGCACAGGATGGACCGGGAGCACTACCGGATCCCCGCGGCCGCCGTCGAGGCGTTGGCCGACACCCGCGCCCAGGGCGGTCGGGTGGTCGCGGTCGGCACCACCGTGGTTCGAACGCTCGAGGCCGCCGCGCTCGCCGGCGGCGGCGCGCCGGCGCCCGGCGACGGCGACACCGACCTCTTCATCCGGCCCGGCTTTCGTTTTCAGGTGGTCGACCTGCTGCTGACCAACTTCCACCTGCCGCGCTCGAGCCTTCTCGTCCTGGTCTGCGCCTTCGCCGGCCGCGAGCCGGTGCTCGCGGCCTACCGCGAGGCCGTCGCCGGCGGCTACCGCTTCTACTCCTACGGCGACGCCATGCTCCTCCACCGCAATTAAGGGGACAGGTTAACTATTTCGCCGTACCTTACGGAAAGAGCACCAGCCCCGATCCGCCGCTCTCTCCGTAAGGTACGGCGAAATAGTTAACCTGTCCCCTTATTTGCGGCGGAAGCTGACGGGGACCATGAAGAAGACCACGTAGACGCCCAGCGCGTAGACCGGGGCCAGCGGTACGCGCGCCT
>JAHEKO010000454.1 GCA_024638355.1 Acidobacteriota bacterium | reverse complement strand
CGCTCGTGCTCGGTGAGCTGATTGAGCAGCCGCGTCACGCGGCGCCGCAGCTTCCGATCCTCGGGCTCGCGGCCCTCGGCGTACCTCAGAGTGTCGGCCACCAGTCGCCGGGCCGCGCGGAGCATTCGGGGGTGCTCGGCGAGCACGTCGTGGACGGCCCGCTTGGCGCGGGGGTGCTCCCGCTCCAGGTCTTCGAGCATGCCGCCCTGCTCTTCGAAGCGGAAGTGGCGGAAGAGCTCGTTGTGGAGCTTCACCAGGCGCTCCGAGAGGCCGGCGGCCCAGGTGTGAAACCCCGACTCACCGAGTGACGGCCGAGGTACGTCCAGGAAGCTGCGCAGCTCGGTGATCAGCTGCCTGAGGTCGCGGTGCTCCTGGAGTACGCGGTCTACCCACGCTCGTGTCGTCGCTACAGCCATCGTTTCAGCCTCCTTCGGTTGCGGCGCGCTTCTTCGCCGCCGGGGTTTCCAGTCGCACGCTGTTGCTGCCGCACTCCGGACAGCTCCGCTCGACCACCTGCTTGGGATCGTGGCCGGCCTCGAAGCGGTGGTCGCAGCGCAGGCAGTAGAAGGTCTTCTTCGCGCTCGCCATCACGCGTTCCCCTCGACTCGGGCGCCCTCACCCGCCTCGGTCTGCGCTGCCGTCATCGCCAGCGCGGCCTTCTTCTTCTGCTCCTTCGCCTCTTCGCGCTGCAGTATCTGCCGGGTCTCGGCGACCTCGTCGGGCGTCACCTGGCGCAGCAGCCGATCCAGCTCGCGCATCACCCGCGCGAACTTCTGTCCCTCGGCTGCGCTGATCCACTCGAGCTGGAGCCGCTCGGGCCGGATGCCGAGCTTCTCCATGCGCGTCCAGACCTTCTCGACCCGGCGCTGCGTCCAGGTGACCGCGTCGATGTAGTGGCAGTCGCTGAAGTGGCAGCCCGAGACCAGCACCAAGGGAGCGCCGGACCGGAAAGCGTGCCAGATGAACCGCTGGTCGACGCGGCCGCTGCACATGGTGCGAATCAGCCGCACCGAGGTTGGATACTGGAGCCGTGAGATGCCGGCGGTGTCGCCGCCCGCGTAGGAGCACCAGTTGCAGGCGAAGGCGACGATCTTCTGCATCGGATCGTCGGTCAGGATCGCCTCGATCTGCGCCAGGATCTGCTCGTCGGCGAAGTGGCGCATGTGGATGGCGTCGAAGGGGCACTCGGCGGCGCAAGTGCCGCAACCGGCGCACGCTGCCTCGATGAAGTCGGGCAGCAGGTCGTCCTTCTTGCTGGCCTCGACGATCGCGTTGAACGGACAGACCTGCGCGCAGATCTTGCACTGCGCGCATAGATCGGGAAGCAGCTGAGCCGTGATCGCCTCGATGCGCACCTGGCCCGCCGACAGCACGTTGCCGGCGCGGGCGGCAGCCGCGCCCGCCTGGGTGACGCTGTCCTTGACGTCCTTGGGCGACTCGATGCAGCCGGCGAAGTAGACCCCGCGGCTGGGCGCGTCGACCGGCTGAAGCTTGGGATGCGCCTCCATGACGAAGCCGTCGGAGGTGTGCGACAGGCTCAGAATCTCGTCGATGCTGCGGTGGCCGTTGCCGTTGTGCTTGCGCGGCACGAGACCGGTGGCGAGCACCAGCATGTCGAGCTCGTAGCGCTCGAGGGTTCCGGACAGGGTGTTCTCGACGTGGACCGTCAGGTCGTGGGTCTCCGGGTCTTCCTCGATCCGCCCCGGAAGGCCGCGCACGTAGTTCACTCCCTCCTCACGCGTCCGCCGGTAGAGATCCTCGAAGCCCTTGCCGAAGGCGCGGATGTCGAGGTAGAAGACCGTCGACCGGCTCTCCGGATAGTGGTCGGCCAGCAGCAGGCACTGCTTGATGGTGTTCATGCAGCAGATGTTCGAGCAGTAGGGGACGCCGCGCGAGGCGGAGCGCGAGCCGACGCACTGGATGAAGCCGATGCGGCTCGGCAGCTGCCTGTCGGAGGGCCGCAGGAAATTCCCCTCGGTCGGTCCGCCGGCGCAGATGAGGCGCTCGAACTCCATGCTGGTGATGACGTTGGGGAAACGGGTGTAGCCGTACTCGTCGTTGGGTCGCGGGTCGTAGGCTTCCATGCCCGTCGCGACGACGATGGTGCCCACCTCGAGGTCGAGCACCTCGTCGCGGGCGTCGAAGTCGATGCACTTCTTCTCGCACACCTCGAGGCACTTGCCGCAGGCGATGGGTTTGAATCCGAGGCAGTTCTCGGCTGCCAGAAAGTAGGAGGCGGGCACCGCCTGCGGGAACGGCAGGTAGATCGCCTTGCGCGACGAGAAGCCCTGCTGGTACTCGTCGGGCATCGCTACCGGACAGACCTCGGCGCATTCGGCGCACGAGTTGCAGGCGTCGGTGTCGACGTACCGGGCCTTGCGGCGGACGAGGGCCCGGTAGTTGCCGACGAAACCGGTGACGTCTTCGACTTCGGAGTTGACCAGGAGCTCAATGCGGGGATGCCGACCGGCATCCATCATTTTGGGCCCGAGAATTCATATAGAGCAGTCCATGGTCGGGAACGTCTTGTCCAAAGCCGCCATGATCCCGCCGATGGAGGGCTCCTTCTCGACCAGGTAGACCTGGTGTCCGCCGTCCGCTAGCTCGAGCGCCGCCTGAATGCCGGCGACGCCGGCGCCGATCACCAGCGCGCTGTCGGTGACCGGGAAGGTCTTCTCGTCCTGGGCTTCGAGCATGCGCGCTCGCCCGACCGCGCTGCGCACCAGGTCTTTCGCCTTGTCGGTGGCTGCCTCGCGGTCCTTCATGTGCACCCAGCTGCAGTGCTCGCGGATGTTGGCCATCTCCACGAGGTAGGGGTTGAGCCCCGCATCCGCAACGCAGCGGCGAAAGGTCGGCTCGTGGATCTTCGGCGTGCACGAGGCGATCACGACGCGGTCGAGCCGGTGCTCGCCGATCGCCTTCTGGATCTCCTGCTGGCCCGGCTCCGCGCAGGTGTAGCGATTTCGGATCACGGCGACGACGTCGGGCAACTCGGCGGCAAAGGTGGCGAGAGCCTCGGTATCGACGGTGCCCGCGATGTTCATGCCGCAATCGCAGACGAACACGCCGATGCGCAGGGGGGGTAGAGTCATGTCGCTTCTCCTTGAACCCGCGGTGCGAGCCTCCCGGCGCTGTAGGTGGTGAGGTCCTCGACCTCGACCGGCGGTGACGGGCGGCCCAGCCTGCGGTCTTCGCTCTGGGCGCAGGTGAAGTGGATCAGGCACTTGGGACAGGCGGTCAGCATGCGATCGGCGCCTGCCGCCTCGGCGCTCCTCAGGCGCTCGACTTGCAGGGCGCGAGACGCGGCGTCGCAGCGCAGGAAGCCGGGGCTGCCGCAGCAGACGGCGTCGGCTCCCGAGTGCTCCATCTCGACGAAGCGCTCGCCGGCGGCGTCGCGCAGCAGCCGGCGGGGCTCCTCGTAGACTCCCAGGTGGCGCCCGAGTCGGCATGGGTCGTGAAA
>JAHEKO010000053.1:5298-13966 GCA_024638355.1 Acidobacteriota bacterium | reverse complement strand
CTCACCTCGGGGCGCGATCCGGTCGCGGCGGATCTGATCGCCGAGGCGGCGCGCTCGAGCGAACCGGTGCTGCGCGCCCGGGCCGCCGAGGCGGCCGGCGATCTGGGCGCACGCGGCGTCCTCGAGCGCCTGCGCGATGATCGCGAGGCGGGAGTGCGCCTCGCGGTGCTGGCGGAGCTTCTCGAGCCGGGCGACGAGGCGGCGACCGCGGCCGCGCGGGCGGCTCTCGGGGACGACGACCCGGCGGTGCGCGCGGTGGCGCTCGATTGGCTGGCGGCGAATCCGGTGCTGCCGGTCGAAGAGCTGCGTCGGCCGCTCGCCGACTCGAGCGCCCGCTACCTCGCCGACGTCGGCTTGAGCGGGGTCGACGCGCTTCGCGAGCGCGCGCTGAGCGAGCCGCGGGAGCGAGGCCTCATCGTCGCCATGCTGGAACAGCTCCAGCGCGCCTGGGACTACCCGGTGCGCCGGCGCGCGGCCGCCGCGCTGGGCGAGCTGGGGCGGCCGTTGCCGCCGCCGGGTGAGTTCGAGACCGACCGCGGGATCGCCGACTACCGGGAGCTGGCGCGGCGAATCCGCGAGCCGCGCTTCGCCGAGCTGGAGACCCGCCACGGCGTCCTGCGCCTGCGGATCCACTGCCCCGAGGCGCCGCTGACCTGCGAGAACTTCCTGCAGCTGGCCAATCAGCGCTTCTACGACGGCCTGACGTTCCATCGCGTGGTGCCGGACTTCGTGGTCCAGGCGGGCGATCCGCGCGGCGACGGTTGGGGAGGGCCCGGCTACACCCTTCGCGACGAGAAGAACCGGCTGCCGTTCGGGCGGGGCGCCATCGGCATGGCGCTGTCCGGCTCCGATACGGCAGGCAGCCAGTTCTTCATCACGCTGTCACCGCAGCCGCATCTCGAGGGAGAGTTCACCCTCTTCGGCACGGTGGTGGGTGGTGACCGGGTGCTCGACCTGATCGAGCAGGGCGATGTCATCCAGCGCCTGGCCGAGGTCGAGGACGGGGGCGGCTAGGGAGAGGGAACGGCGACCGCCCTCGGGCGGCGCCTTTTGCATTCCGCTGGGTGTCCCCTTACACTGCGCCCGGGATGCAGAGCATGGGGTGGATTCTCCAGCTGTTGGGGCTGGCGATCGTCGGTTCGGCGCTGCTGATCGGCCTGGTCTATTCGGCGCTGAGAACGGAGATCGCGCTGCTGGCGATCGGCGGCGTCATGTTCCTGGCGGGCCGGCGCCTCTACCGGGGATAGTCATCTCGGTTCGCCTCGCGCGGTAACCCGAAAAAGAGCGCCCCCACGCAGCGGCAGGGGGCCCGCGAGACTGCAACCTTCGACCCCCCGTAGCGTAAACAATGACGAACGAGCCGCCGCAATCGACGGACATAGAGCTGATCGCGGCGGTTCTCGAAGGAGACCAGGAGAGCTTCGGTGAACTCGTCAATCGCTACCAGGGCCGGCTGGTCAATTATCTCTACCGCCTGCTACGCGACTTCGGCGAGGCCAACGACCTGGCCCAGGAGGTCTTTCTCAAGGTCTACCGGGCTCTCGATCGCTACAACCCCAAGTACAAGTTCTCGACCTGGCTGTTTCGCGTCGCGCAGAACGCCGCGATCGACGAGATTCGCAAGCGGCGTCTGCAGCTCGTCTCGATGGATCGGCCCCGCGCCGACAGCAGCGACCAGCGCACCTGGGAGTTCCCCAGCCAGGACCGCGGGCCCTACGGCGACCTGCGCAACCTCGAGCGCGGCGCCGCCATCCAGGGGGCGATCGAACGCCTGCCGTGGGAGTACCGGGAGTTGATCGTGCTGAGACACTACGGCGAGCTTTCCTACGACGAGATCGCGACCCTCAAGGAGATGCCGCTCGGCACGGTGAAGAACAAGCTCTTCCGGGGTCGGCAGATGCTCAAAGAGCAGCTGGCCGACTTCCTTACCGATTGACGGAGAACGACCCGATGCCCAGAGATCCGGATCACAGCGTCTACCGGGAGTGGCTCTACCTCGAGGCCGATGGCGGCCTGACCACGCCCGAGCGGGCCCGGCTGCACCGGCACCTGCTATCGTGCGCTCGATGCAGGCGCGAGAAGGAGCAGCTGCCGGCGCTGTTCGAGTTGCTCGCGGGAAGCCGCGTCGAGGCTCGCGAGGACCTCGTCGAGCGGGTGATGAGCTCGCTGCCGCCAGCCGGTTGGGAGGCGCGTCACCCGCGCAGCTGGATCGTGGCGGCGCTGCTCCTGGCCGCGGTCAGCGGCCTCTCGGCGCTGATGGTCGGCGGCGGCGCCGGACAGCTTCCGGGAGCGAGCGCCCTGGTGTCGATCGCCGAGCTCTTCCGCTCGACCATCGCGGCCGGTGCCGGCCTGCTGGCCGCATCGTGGCAGGGCCTGGGCATGGCGGTGGGCGAGCTGATCGGTCGTTCGCCGGTCGAGACGATCGTCTTCGCCCTCTTCGTTCTGGGGGTGGACGTCCTCTTCCTCCGCTTCCTGGTGCGCTCGTGGAGGACCGAGCGGGTCGGCCGCGGCGCTCAGCGCGACGAGTGATCTCGCGCAGCGCCTTCCTGCTGCCGATTCTGTTCCTGACCCTCGCCGCCGCGAGCGGCGCTCAGAGCCCGGCCGACCCCGCCGCCGAGCCCGATGGGCTGGTGATCGGCGCCGGCAGCGTGGCCTCGCGACAGGTCGTGGCGCTGGGCCGCGATCTCAGGGTCGACGGCGAGGCGTCTGCCGACGTGGCGGCCGTCAGCGGCTCGATCGAGGTCACCGGCAGGGTGCGCGGAGACGTCATCGTTCTGGGCGGCGACGCGCGCCTCGGCTCGGCCGCCCACGTCGGCGGCGACGTCTTCGTCCTCGGGGGCCGGCTCGAGGCGCAGCCGGGCGCGCGCATCGACGGCCGCTCGGTCGCCTACCCCGATATCGGCTCGGCCTGGGTCATTCTGCTCGGCGGTCCGAGCCTCGGCCAGCCCAGCCTGTCGCCGGTGGTGATCGGCGCCAAGCTGGCGTTGATCGCGGCCTGGCTCGCCTGGACGCTGCTGCTCTTCGCGGTCGGCGGTCGCGGCGTGCTGAGCACCTCGGAAGGGGTCCGCCACGAGCCCTTCCGGAGCTTCTTCGTCGGCCTTTCGGGGGTGCTGGCGCTCTTCCTCACCGCGCTACTGTTCGGCGCCTTTGCCGCCGTCCTGGTTGGCGTGCCGCTGCTGCTGATGGTCGTGCTGGTGGGCCTCCTGCTCAAGCTGTGGGGGATGGTGGCGGTCTTTCACGCGCTCGGCGCCTGGCTGCTGATGCGGGTGCTGCGGCGGCGCTGGATTCCGCTCAACGCCGCGATTCTCGGGCTGGTGGTGATGGGGGGACTGAAGCTGGTGCCCTGGGTTGGCACGTGGAGCTGGACGGCGGCGTCCTTGATCGCCGTCGGCGCCGCGCTGACCACCAAGTTCGGCCGTCGGGAGCCCTGGTTCGAAGCGCAGATCGCCACCCGGAGGTCGACCGGCTTGGCCCGCTGACAAGGCTGCCGGACGGCCGTCCCGCGGCTTGAACTTCCACCGTCTATCCCATAGGCTCGACCCCTCTCGCCGGCCCGCCTTTGGGGCCTCTTCTCAGATGATCTTCCTCGCTCGCGCTGCGTTCGCCGGCCCCTCCTCATGATGTTCTGCCAGGCCTGCGGCGCTCCCAACACGGACGAGCTCGAGTTCTGCGGCCGCTGCAACCAGAAGCTGCTGGTGGTCTCGGGCGGCTTCTCGGAGGAGGCGGGTGGCTTCGACGAGGAGCAGGCCGAGGAGAGCTTCTCCTTCGACGAGCACCTTCTGGAGCGCATCTCAGTGCTCGAAGAGGCGGTGAAACGGACCGCCGAGACCGTTCGCCACCTGTTCACCGCGCTCGACAAGCAGGAGCGCAACATCCTGATCAACCAGAGCGGCCTCACCACGCTGCGCGAGCTGCTCGAGAGCAAGCGCGTGCTCGACCGCGACGAGTGGAGCGAGATGTGGGAGGCGCGCATGAACTCCCAGCTCCACACGCTCGAGAAGCGCGAGCGCTTCGTCGACGTCAAGGAGCGGATCGGCGCCCTCTACCGGGGCGAGCGCCGGCCGGCCTTCGTGCGGCTGCTGGAAGAGGCGGAATACGCGCTCTTCGCTTTCGATCCGGAGCGCGCCCGGCTCGCCCTCGAGGGCGCCTACGAGCTGGATGACGCCAACTACGAGCTGGCCTATTTCATCGGCGAGACCCACTTCAACGACGGTCGCGGCGATCGGGCGCTGCCCTACTTCCGCCGCGTCCTGGAGCTCCGGCCCGACCATTACGACGCGGTGGTCTACAGCGGCGTCGTCCACCACGAGCGGGGGGAGACCGAGCGGGCCGAAGAGCTCCTGCGGCGCGCGGTCCACCTGGAGCCCGATTCTTTCCTGGCCAACTTCAGCCTCGGGGCCGTCTATGCCGATCAGGGCCGGCTCAAGCAGGCCGTCGCCCTGCTCGAGCGCGCGGTCGAGATCGACGCCATCCCGCAGGCGCGCTTCATGCTGTCGAGCTGTCTCTACGAGATGGGCAAGCTGACCGGTGCGATTCGCAATCTGGAGCTGGTGGTTCGCCACGACCCCGCCTACGAGGAGGCGCACTACCTGCTCGGCATGGCCTACCTGGATCGTAAGTGGAATCGCAAGGCGCTCGACGCCTTCCGCCAGGCCGAGCGCCTGAATCCGCGCAAGATGCGCTACCAGGACCTGGTTCGATATCTCTCGGGCCAGGAGCGCGGTCCGCTGCCCGAGGTGGGGGAGGAGGCGGGCCGCTGGTTGGAGAAGGCGCAGCGCCATCTGTCGCGTGAGAATCCGGCACGGGCGATCTCCTGCTATCAGGAGGCGATCGGCCTCGACCCGGACAACCCGATGCTCCTCATGTCGTTCGCGATGGCCTGCCTGGAGCTCAACCGCAGCCGGGAGTCGGAGGCGATGGCGCGCCGGGTGATCGATCTCGAGCCGGGGGAGATGCTCACCGCCACCGCCTGCGCGACGCTCATCGAAGCGCTGCGCACGGAGGGCCGCTTCAAGGAGGGGAACCGGGTCGGGCAGGATCTGCTCGAGAGCAGCGAGTCGAGCTTCTCGAAGACGATCGCCTACTACGAGATCGCCTACAACCTGGCCGAGATGGGAGAGAGCCTCGACCAGGCGCTCGACTACGCGCGACGAGCCGTCGACCTGGCGCCCGAGGAGCTCAAGCAGTTCCCGCTGGCGGCGGTCGGCTGGGTCCACTACAAGCGCCGCGAGTTCGCCGAGGCGGTCGACTATCTGTCGCGGTCGAGCGAGCTCGGGCCGAGCGAGACGAATCTGACCAAGCTGGGCATGGCCCTGCTCGCCGCGGGCGAAGACGAGCAGGCGCGCGGCATCTTCGTCAAGGCACGCGAGATCGGCGGCCGCGGCTCGATCGAGCAGCGGATGATGGAGTGCCTGCAGGACTCGACCCGACTCCTCGCGCGAGTGCGCCAGGGGAGCCACTGAACGGGTCCCGATGGATCGCGGCAAGATGAGTCAAGTCGGGCAGCGGGAGCCAGATCCTCGACAATCGACCTACGAGAGAGCGGTGGTGTCTTGTGATCAACCGGTCTGAAGTGGAGGTTCGCTAGATGCGCTGGTCGCGCTACTACCTGTACACCACTCGCGAGGTGCCGGCCGACGCCGAAGTCGTCAGCCACCGCCTGATGGTGCGCGCCGGCATGATCCGCAAGGAGGCCGCGGGCATCTACTCCTACCTTCCCTTCGGTTGGCGCAGCCTGCGCAAGCTGAGCGCCATCGTGCGCCGCGAGATGGACGCGGCGGGCGCGGTCGAGCTGCACATGCCGGTGGTCCACGATGCCGATCTCTGGCGTGAGTCGGGCCGCTGGCAGGCGTACGGCAGAGAGCTGCTGCGGGTCAAGGACCGGCACGAGCGCGACTTCTGCCTCGGACCGACCCATGAAGAGGTGGTCACCGACATCGTCAGGCGCGACGTGAGGAGCTACCGCCAGCTCCCGACGAATCTCTATCAGATCCAGGTCAAGTTCCGCGACGAGATCCGGCCTCGCTTCGGGCTCATGCGTGGCCGCGAGTTCATCATGAAGGACGCCTACTCCTTCGACGTCGACGACGCCGGCCTCGACGCCGCCTACGAGGCGATGGACCTCGCCTACCAGCGCATCTTCACCGCCTGCAAGCTCGAGTTCTCGCGCGTGGAGGCGGATACCGGCGCCATCGGCGGCTCCTCGTCGCACGAGTTCATGGTCCTCGCCGAGACCGGCGAGAGCGAGGTGGTGAGCTGCCGGGAGTGCGGCTACGGCGCCAATGTCGAGCGCGCCGAGACCCGGCCACTCGCCGCTCCCGAGCCCGAAGAGCCGGCGGAGAGGCGAGAGGTCCACACCCCCGACTGCGCCACGGTGGCGGAGGTGGCCGAGCTCCTCGGCGTCGGCCCGGAGCGGGTGGTCAAGACGCTCCTCTACGAAACGACCGCGGGTCCGGTCGCGGCGCTGGTGCGCGGCGACCGCGAGATCAACGAGATCAAGCTGGCCAACCACCTGGAGGTCCCCGAGGTGACGCTGGCCGGAGAGGCCCTGGTGCGCTCGCTGAGCGGCGCCGACGTGGGGTTTGCCGGGCCGGTCGGCCTGCCCGACTCGGTGCGCTTGATCGCCGACGACTCGGTGCGCGGCCTCACCAACTTCGTCTGCGGCGCCAACAAGACCGACGCGCACCTGACCGGCGTGAACCTCGAGCGCGACGTCGATCTCGCCGAGTTCACCGACCTGCTGCTGGTGACCGGAGGCGACGCCTGCCCGCGCTGCGGCAACGAGCTGGGGCTGAGCCGCGGCATCGAGGTCGGTCACATCTTCAAGCTCGGCGCCAAGTACTCCGAGGCGATGAGCTGCAACTACACCGACGAGGAGGGCCGGGAGCGGCCGATGGAGATGGGCTGCTACGGGCTCGGCATCGGCCGCACCGTGGCCGCGGCCATCGAGCAGAACCACGACGACAAGGGCATCATCTGGCCGCTGCCGCTGGCGCCGTTCACGGTCCTGGTGCTGCCGCTGACGAACCGCGACGAGAGCGTGGTCGGTGCCGCCGAGGGGGTCTATCAGGACCTCGTCGCCCGCGGTGTCGACGTGCTGCTCGACGACCGCGACGAGCGGCCGGGGGTCAAGTTCAACGACGCCGACCTCATCGGCGTTCCGGTGCGCGTGGTGATCGGCTCGAAGTCGCTGGCCGACGGCAACGTCGAGATCTCGCTGCGCCGCGACGGCGAAAAGGAGCTGGTGCCGGTCGAAGGTGCGGTGGAGCGCGCGGCCGAGCTGGCCGCCGGCTAGCAGCCTGGGCTAGGCGCCGGGCCGCAGCTTGGGCTTCTTGGAGGCGAGCTTCGCCTTGATCGTCTTGGCCCGGTTGCCGTCGATCTCGAGCACCTCGAGACTCAGCGGCGGCAGCTCGATCGAGTCTCCCGGCCGCGGCCGCCGGCCGAGCTCGGAGAGCATCACGCCGCCCACGGTGTCCTCGTCACGGCTGCTGAACTCGATCTCCAGCTCGTCCTCGAGATCCTTGACCAGCATCTGGCCGGAAAGCTCGTAGGTCGACTCGTCGGTCTTGACGATCTCGGGCGGCTCGAGGTCGAACTCGTCCTGAATCTCGCCGACGATCTCTTCGAGCACGTCTTCCATGGTGACGAGGCCGCTGACGCCGCCGAACTCGTCCAGCACGGCGGCCATGTGACTGCGCTCGGACCGCATGCGGCGCAACAGCCGGTCGAGGCGCATGGTGTCGGGCACGAAGACGATCTCGCGCATCAGGGGCTGCAGGCTCTCGGGCTGCGGATCGCTGCGGAAGACGTCCTTGATGTGGATCAGGCCGATGGTGTGATCGACGTCGCCTTCTTCGACCAGTGGAAATCGGGTGTGCCCGCTGGCGCGCGCCACCTCGAGGTTCTCCTCGAGGGTCTTGCTGGTCGACATGTAGACCACGTCCGGGCGCGGCACCATGATCTGCCGCGCCGTGCGATGGGAGAGCTCGAAGACGTTGTCGAGGATGTCGCGCTTCTGATCCGATATCGCGTCGGGCTGGGTCGAGGCCAGGATGAGCCGCAGCTCCTCCTCGTCGGCCGCCGCTTCCTCCTCGGTGACCGGCTCGATGCCGACCATCTTGAGAATCGCATTGGCGCTGTGGTTGAGGATCCAGATGGCAGGATAGGTGATGCGGTAGAAGGCGATCAGGGGCATCGCGATCCAGAGGCTGGTCGGCTCGGGCTTGCGGATCGCGATCGATTTGGGCGTCAGCTCGCCGAGCACGATATGCAGGATGGTGATCACCAGGAAGGCCGTCGTCAGGCTGATCGTGTGCAGAAGCGCCGGGCTGGCGCCCGGGATCTTCATCACCAGCGGCTCGATCAGCCAGGCGAACGCCGGCTCGCCGATCCAGCCGAGCGCCAGGCTGGCGAGCGTGATGCCGAGCTGGGTCGCCGACAGGTAGGCGTCCAGATGGGTGACCATGTGGCGCGCCGCCTTGGCGCCGCGGTTGCCCTTCACGACGTGGGGCTCGAGCTGGGTCGGCCGCACCTTGACCAGGGCGAACTCGGCCGCGACGAAGAAGCCGTTCAGAAAGACGAGAAAGAGCCCCAGGATCAGCCCCATCCATGGATTCAGCCCGAACTCCACGGGCGGGCCTCCGGACGCGATGAGCCAGAGCGCACTCAA
>JAHEKO010000053.1:0-5198 GCA_024638355.1 Acidobacteriota bacterium | reverse complement strand
CGGCCGCGACGAAGAAGCCGTTCAGAAAGACGAGAAAGAGCCCCAGGATCAGCCCCATCCATGGATTCAGCCCGAACTCCACGGGCGGGCCTCCGGACGCGATGAGCCAGAGCGCACTCAAACGACAACCTCCACCCGGCTAAGCGCCGGTGCGGCAGGAAAGCAGGGGTGAGATCGGAATGGAGCGGGGGGTTGGGGCTCGGGCGAATCGTCCACTTGTTCGGCGGATGATAGCACAGGAGTTACCGGCAGACCGGGGCCTCGCGGCGCCGCCGCGGGCCGGCCCGGCCTTCTCGCCAGCCCTCGCCCGGAACGCCGGAAATGCCTGAAACTGCTGCGGTTCGCTCCGGTCGGGCTCCTCTGCGGAGGGTCCAATACGCCTGCGTCGCTTTCCGTCGCAGGGAGCGGGGCCCCGAGGCCCGCTCCCTGGGCATCTCCATGCACTTGCGACGTTCTGAATCGAGCGTCAGCGCGGGCTAGAATCGAGCTGTGATGACGGCCTTTCGCGCCGGCCGTACGGCCTCGATCGGCATCGTGCTCGTGGCGCTGGTATTCGCCTCGTGCGGCCGCCGTGAGCCGCCGTCGATCGTGCTCGTGTCGATCGACACGCTGCGCTCCGATCGCCTGCCGGCCTACGGCTACCGGGCGATCGCGACCCCTCACTTCGACGCGCTGCGCGCCGACTCGATCCTGTTCGAGCGCGCCTACAGCCCGACCCCGACCACGCTGCCGGCGCATGCCTCGATGCTCACCGGCCTCCTGCCCCCGGATCACGGCGTGCGCGGCAACGTCGGCTATTCGCTGGATACGGCCAAGCTACCCTATCTGCCCGCCTTGCTGAGTCGCGCCGGTTACGCCACCGGTGCCGCGGTGGCGAGCTTCGTAATGCGCGGCGGGCTCGGGCTCGAGGCCGGCTTCGACCTCTACGAGGACGCCATCGACTACCGTCCCAACGCCGGGTCGGCGGGGTTGCAGCGCAGTGGCGGCGAGACGCTGGCGGCGATCCGGCCGTGGCTGCGCTCGAGCGTCGGGCGTCCGCTCTTTCTCTTTCTCCACCTCTACGATCCGCACAGCCCCTACACGCCACCCGAGCCCTACGCGTCGCGCTATTCGAGCGCCTACGACGGCGAGATCGCCGCGGTGGACGAGGTGATCGGAGACCTGCTCGGCGAGCTGCGGGAGCTGGGCCTCTACGACGACGCGGTGGTGCTCGTGACCTCGGATCACGGCGAGGGTCTGGGCGACCACGGCGAGTCGGAGCACGGCATCTTCGTCTATCGCGAAGCGATTCAGGTGCCGCTCTTCCTCAAGCTGCCGGGAGCCGAGCGCGCCGGCGACAGCGTCGCCGCCCCCGCTCAGCTCTCGGACATCTTTCCGACTCTGCTCGACCTGGCCGGGGTCGCGAGGCCCGACGCGAGCGGCCGCTCGCTGCTCGACCTCGGCGCGGCCGACCTCGAGCGCCGGATCTACTCCGAGACCTACTTCCCCCGCTTCTATTTCGGCTGGAGCGAGCTGCTGTCGGTCATCGAGGGCCGCCACCACTACATCGACAGTCCGGAGCCGGAGCTCTTCGACCTCGAGTCCGATCCCGGGGAGACGAACAACCTGATCGGCTCGGGCGTCGAAGCCGAGCGGCGCCTGCGCCGCGCCGCGCTGACCTACGAGCCCAACCTGGTCGACCCGGAGGACACCGATGTCGAGACCTGGTCGCGGCTGGCGAGCCTCGGCTACGTCGGCCACGGTCAGACGCGGATCGACTCCGAGCTGCCGGCGCCGGCCTCCCAGGTCCACCTGCTCGACGCGATCCGCGCGGGCATGGCGCTGGCGTTGCGCGGCGAGCATGGCGCCGCCGTGGGGCGGCTGGACGACGTGGTGCGGGAGAACCCCTACGCGCTGGTCGCCTGGGAGCAGATGGGGCGGTCGCTCGAGCGGCTCGGCAGGGTGGGGGAGGCGAGTCGAGCGTATCTCCGTGCCCTCGAGATCTCGGACTCGGCGCCTCACCTGCTGATCGCGGGCGCCCGAACCTCGCTCCTGGCCGGCGAGCCCGATCGGGCGGCGGAGCTGGCCGCCCGCGCCCTCGAATGGAACGAGGCGGAGGCGCGAACGCTGCTCGCTCGGATCGCCCTCAGCCGGGGCGAGCTCGACGAGGCGGAGCGCCAGTCGCGGGGCGCGATCGGCGCCCGGTCGCCGAACATCGCGGCGGCGCTCGTCCTGGCCCGCGTCCAGCTGCGGCGGGGGGACTTGGAGGCGGCCCTCGAGACCACGGACACGGTCGAGCGGCAGGCGGGCGAGCCGGTGCCGCGGCTCGAGTTTCTGCGCGGCAACATCTTCGCGTCGATGGGGCGTTTCAACGAAGCCGAGGCCGCGCTCAGGCGTGAGATCGAGCTCTTTCCCAACGGCGTCACGGCCTACCCGCGGCTGGCGCTCTTCCTGGCGCGCCACGGTCGGCCGCGGGAGGCGGTCGAGACGGTCCAGCTGCTGGTCGAGCGGAACCCGAGTCCGGCCGGCTACCTGGCCGCCGTTCGAGCCCTCGAAATGCTCGGCGATCCGGAGTCGGCGAGCGCCTTGCTGAGCGAAGCCCGGCGCCGTTTTCCGGACAGCCTGGACCCCGACCCCGGCGCCATGGCCGCGGACGATCGAGAGTGGAACGGTTCTTGAACGCACCAAGGGCGAGGCGGAGGTCTGCAGCAGACGTGAAGAGCCATCGCGGTCAGCGAGGAGGAGCCCGACACCCGGATGCCGGTGTCCGCCGGCTTGGCGCGGCTCTCCGCGCCGTCGGATGGACCGTCGGCTGTCTGGTGGCGGCGGCCGCGGCCGGCCAGGCGGCGGAGATCTTCGTCGATCGGGCGCCCGAGTCGGGTCTCGATTTCGAGTACTTCAACGGCATGTCGGGCAACCTCTACTTCTCCGAGCACATGGGCGGAGGCGCGGCGCTGCTCGACTACGACGGCGACGGCGACCTCGACGTCTACGTCGTCCAGGGGCGAATGCTCGGCGACGGCAAGAGCCTCGACGACGCGCTGGTGCCGACCCCATATCCCGAGCCGCTGACCGACCGGCTCTATCGCAACGACTCGACGCTGGATGCCGGCGGCCCCGCCCAACTGCGCTTCGTCGACGTCACCGAGATGAGCGGCCTCCAGGCCACGGAATACGGCGTCGGTGCTACCTCCGGAGATTTCGACAACGACGGCTGGCCCGACCTCTACGTGAGCAACTTCGGCGCCAATACGCTGCTGCGCAACAACGGCGACGGCACCTTCTCGGACGTCAGCGAGAGCTCGCGTGCCGCGGAGCTCAAGTGGGGGGCCTCGGCCACCTTCGTCGACATCGACAACGATGGCTGGCTCGACATCTTCGTCGGCAACTACGTCGACTACCGCATTCCCACCGACAAGCCGTGCGCCTCGCAGACCGGCGCCCGCGACTACTGCGGTCCGCTGGCCTACCGGCCGGAGCCCGACCGCCTCTACCGCAACCGGGGCGACGGCGTCTTCGAGGACGTCTCGACGCGCTCGGGGATCGACTCCGACTCCGGCGCGGCGCTCGGCGTGATCTCCGCCGACTTCGACGACGACGGCCTGCTCGATATCTACGTCGCCAACGATCAGCTGCCGAATCAGCTCTGGCAGAACCAGGGCGACGGCACGTTCGTCGACATCGCGCTGCTGGCGGGCGCGGCGGTCAACGCGATCGGCCAGCCCGAGGCCAGCATGGGTGTGGTGGCCGGCGACATCGACGACAACGGCACCGAAGATCTGTTCATGTCGCACCTGGCGCAGGAGACCAACACGCTGTATCTCAACGACGGCGACGCCTTCTTCCGGGACGCGACCAAGAAGAGCGGCCTGGGGATGAGCAGCTTCGCCTTCACCGGCTTCGGCACCGCGCTCTTCGACTACGATCTCGATGCCGACCTCGATCTGTTCGTCGCCAACGGCGCGGTGAAGCGTCTTCCCGACCAGCTCAAGGCGGGAGATCCGCTGCCGCTGCGTGAACGCAACCAGCTCTACCGCAACGGTGGTGGTGGCGACTTCAGCGAGGTCGATCCGGAGGGGCAGGAGTTCTTGAGCCGGCTGGACGTCAGCCGAGGTGCCTCGGCCGGCGACCTCGACAACGACGGCGCTCCCGACCTGGTGGTGGTGAACAACACGGGTCCCCTCTACCTCGGCTTGAACACGGCCTCCGGCGGCTGGCTCGGGCTCGATCTGAGGACGGCCGACGGCCGGGCGGCGCTCGGCTCGCGAGCGGCGGCCGAGCTGCCGGCCGGGAAGACGATGCGGCGCCGGGTGCGAACCGACGGCAGCTACGCCTCGGGCAACGACAGCCGGGTGCTCTTCGGCCTCGGCGATGTGTCGAGGGTCGCGCGGGTACGGGTCGACTGGCTCGGCGGCGGCGCCGTCGAGTGGCGGGATCTTCCGGCCGGCCGCTACTACGTGGGTCGACAGGGCGGCCAGGGGTCGCCTTGAAGTCACGAGGAGCCGCGCTCCTGGTCCTCGCCCTGGTGGCGCCGGCCGCCGGCGGGCTCGATCTCGAGCTGCGCGAAGTGCCGGAGCCGGTGCTCGACAACCTGGAAAGCGCCGTTCAGGAGCAGCTTACCGACGAGCGCCGGGCGCTGACCGCGGCCCTGGCCGCCTACCGTGAGTCTCCTGACGACGGCGCGCGGCTCGCGGCCGCCTTCGGCTCCCTCGGCCGGCTCTACTACCTGAACGACTTCATGCCGGCAGCCGAAGCCTGCTTCCTGAACGCGATCGAGCTCGCGCCGCGAACGTTCGAGTGGCGCTACTACCTCGGCGCGCTCTACCCGGTGATTGGCCGGCTGGACGATGCCGAAGCGCAGTTATCGGCGGCACTGGAGCTGCGCGGCGATTACGGGCCGGCGCTCGTCCGGCTAGGGCGGGTGCAGCTCGACCTGGACAAGATCGACTCGGCCGTAGCTCGCTTCGAGTCGGTGCTCGAGCTCGACCCGGCGAACGCCGCCGCCTACCAGGGGCTGGGCCGAGCGGCCTTCGAGCGCGGTGACTTCCCGCTCGCCATCGAGCACTTCGAGCGGGCGCTCGAGCTCCAGCCCGAGGCGAATCTCATCTACTACCAGCTCGGCCTCGCCTACCGCGAGCTGGGCGACCGCGAGCGGGCGCTCGAGAACCTCAAGCGCAACCGCCACCAGGACGTGCGGCTGAACGATCCGCTGGTCAACA
>JAHEKO010000453.1 GCA_024638355.1 Acidobacteriota bacterium | reverse complement strand
ACGACCGGTCCTCTGGTGCATTTGGTGTCCCGATCCCGACTCGACCTCGACGTCAGCAGCGTTCGCGCTCGGCCGCGCGCTCGGACCTGCGGTCACCCGGAATCGCCTGCGCCGGCGCCTGCGAGCGCTGCTCACGGAGCTCGACCGGACCGAACCCCTGCCCCCGACCCTGTTGCTGATCGGGGCCCGGCCGGCAGCGGTCGAACTGACGTTCGATCAACTGCGGTCGGAATTGATGTCGATCATCGACGAGATCCGTCGGGCCTCCAACGCCTCATGATCCGCACGATCGAGTGGTACCAGCGTGCTGCCGAAGGCCGTCCGTCGCCGTGCCGGTTCTTCCCGAGCTGCTCCGCCGACGAGAGCCCCGCGCCGCTCGCCCTGAGCGGGCCGCCGGCGGCCCGTGCCGCCGAGGCGCTGCGCACCGCCGCGCTCGAGCGCCCCGCAGCCGAGGTCGGAGCGGCACTCGACGCGGGCGCCGACGTCGACGCGGCCGATGCCGACGGCCGGACGGCGCTCATGATGGCGGCCTTCAACGGCCGCACCGAGGTCGTCGACCTGCTGCTCGAGCGTGGAGCCCAGGTGGCCGCCCGCGACCGCTTCGGACGCACCGCGCTGATGTTCGCCTCCACCGGCGCCTTCGCCGAGACGGCCGTCCTGCTCCTCGAGAACGGCGCCGATCCGAACGCCGCGGACAAGGAGGAGCTGTGGACCCCGCTGATGTTCGCCGCCGGCGAGGGTCAGATGGAGGTGGTCGAAGCGCTGCTCGGCTATGGCGCCGACCCCGACAGGGTCGACCGCGACGGTGACGCCGCCGCCGATCACGCGCAGACCAAGGGCCACCTCGAGGTCGCACGGGCTCTTCGCGAAGCGGCGGGCGGATAGCTGGGCTGCGAACCCCGCCTCCTCTGGTGCAAGACGCTTCGCAAGAGTTCGTCTGGTCCTGACAGGCCGGCTCTGTTAGGTTCATTCGGAAGCAGTAATTGGGAGGGCGGGAGCGCACAATCCGAGCCCAGCTCTCATCGAGAAGAGAAGTAGCTGAGACAGGAGGAGGACTTGAGAACCTGCAGATTCATCTTGCTGGCCGCCGTCGTGGTGCTGGCAATCGCCGGTGCGGCCACGGCCCAGGACAAGCCCAACATTCTCGTGATCTGGGGCGACGACATCGGCCAGTTCAACGTCAGCGCCTACAACATGGGCATGATGGGCTACAAGACGCCCAACATCGACCGCATCGCCAAGGAGGGCGCCCTGTTCACCGACTGGTACGGCCAGCAGAGCTGCACCGCCGGCCGCGCCGCGTTCATCACCGGCCAGTCGCCGATGCGCACCGGCCTGACCAAGGTCGGGCTGCCGGGCGCGCCGGAAGGCATGAAGAAGGAGGATCCGACCATCGCCGTGCTGCTCAAGGAGCACGGCTACGTGACCGGCCAATTCGGCAAGAACCATCTCGGCGATCGCGACGAGATGCTGCCGAGCAATCACGGCTTCGACGAGTTCTTCGGCAACCTTTATCACCTGAACGCCGAGGAGGAGCCGGAGCAGCCGGACTATGCGGGCGATTTCGTGTTCCCCGACGGCAAGACCCTGCTCGAAAAGTTCGGCCCGCGTGGCGTGATCCATTCCTACGCGGACGGCAGGATCGAAGACACCGGCCCGCTGACCAAGAAGCGCATGGAGACGATCGACGAAGAGGTCACCACGGCGGCGCTGGGCTTCATGGACAAGGCGGTCGCGGCCGACAAACCGTTCTTCGTCTGGTGGAACAGCACCCGCATGCACATCTGGACGCACCTCAAGGCCGCGTCCGAGGGCAAGACCGGTCTGGGCGTGTACGCCGACGGCATGGTCGAGCACGACGGGATGGTCGGCCAGCTGCTCGCCAAGCTCGACGAGCTGGGCGTGGCGGACAACACCATCGTCATGTACTCGACGGACAACGGCGCAGAGTTCTTCTCCTGGCCCGACGGCGGCACGACGATGTTCCGCAACGAGAAGGCCACGCAGTGGGAGGGCGGCTTCCGGGTGCCGACCGCGATCCGCTGGCCCGGCGTCATCGAGCCCGGCACGGTCATCAACGAGATCGGCGCACACGAAGACATGCTGCCCACCCTGCTCGCGGCGGCGGGCGATCCCAACGTAAAAGAGGATCTGCTCGAGGGCAAGACGGTCGGCGACATGACCTACAAGGTCCACCTCGATGCCTACAACCTCTTGCCCGCGCTCAAGGGCGAGGCCGAGTGGCCGCGTAAGGAGTTCCTCTACTGGACCGACGACGGCAGCGTCGCGGCGCTGCGCTACAACAACTGGAAGATCACATTCCTGCGGCAAGACCACGAGGGAATCTCTGTCTGGTCGCAGCCGTACACGGCACTGCGTGCACCCATGATGACCAACTTGCGGATGGATCCATTCGAGAAGGCCGTGGATGAGAGCATCGGCTATCCGGAATTCTGGGTGAATCACATGTGGGTCTTCGCACCCGCAGGCGCCTATGTCGGTCAATGGTTGCAGAGCTTCCGCGACTTCCCGCCGCGCCAGAAGCCCGGCAGCTTCAGCCTCGACCGCGTAATGGAAGCGGTCACGAAAGCAGCGGGCGACAAGTAGACGCCTGCTGTCAGTCCGAGCCAGCAACCGGCTCGGGGGCGGCGTTAGACGCCGTCCCCGAGCTTGCTTTCCGGCTACGACCCCGGCCTCAGATTCGTCGCCTTGAGGGTGCTGTGTTGCGCGATCTGATCGTAGTGGGCGTCGAGGTGGTAGAGAGTTGCGTTCGAGTGGATGGCGGAGGCGGCAATGATCAGGTCGGTCGCCGGCACTGTGACCCCTGCCTGCTGCAATCTGAAACCGAGATCGGCCGCGAGGTCGAACTGGGTGCGACCGAGCTCGAGCCAGTGGAAGGCGCGAAAGTCAGCCGCCAGGTTGTCGTGATCGACCTGCCTCGAGGCGAACGCCATGAGTTCCACCTGGATGCTGCCGTTGATCGCCACCGAGTCGGCGGCCACCGACTCGGCGACCGTCCCGCGCGCGAGCGGATCACCCGAAGGGCGGTAGTACTCGATCAACGCGGAGCTGTCGGCGAGGATCATCGATCGGTCCGGAGCTTGCGGAGCGTCGCCTGATCCAGCGCCAGCTCGACCTTGCCCTGGTGAGCCAGTGCTCCCGCGAGCCTGTCGCGGCGGAGCACCTCCTCTAGTGCCAGCCTGATGGTCTCGGCCTTGGAGCGCGTCCCGAGAGCTGCTTGCGCTCTGCTGACCAGCTCCTTTTCGACGGTAATGGTCATTCGGCCCATGATGCACCTCTGAATGCACCGCAAGTACACACCACTGAGTGGTGCGTAGAGGGCGCTAGCCCCCGGCTCTCTCGGCCGCGAGGGCCTTCCTCGCTTCGGCGAGCGCCTTCTTGCAGAGCTTTCGATCGGCCGTCATCCGCTTCCACAGCCCGCCGGCGGCGAGGGAGATTCCG
>JAHEKO010000052.1 GCA_024638355.1 Acidobacteriota bacterium | reverse complement strand
CGGATGCCCTTCGAGGTGTGCCCCTGGTCGGCGAGGGCCATGTCCTTGCGGTCGATCACGTAGTTGCTGGGCACGATGGTGACGTTCGGCCCGCAGACCAGATCGCGCCCGATCGTGAGCCCCGCGGTGCCGGAGCCGATGAAGCAGCCGTTGGCGAAGCTCGAGCGCTCGCCGATCACCAGCGGTCCCTTGTCGGCCTTGAGCTTGGTGAAGGAGCCGATGGTGGTGCCCCGGCCCAGCGTC
The DNA here is from genome assembly GCA_024638355.1 of Acidobacteriota bacterium. Lineage (GTDB taxonomy): Bacteria > Acidobacteriota > Thermoanaerobaculia > Multivoradales > JAHEKO01 > JAHEKO01. The sequence goes on along the minus strand of JAHEKO010000052.1, from coordinate 13,772 downwards.
ATGTGGGGCGACGGCTCGACCTCGGCGCGCGGGCTCACCTTGGCCCGGAAGCGGAAATAGAAGTAGAGCGTCAGCAGGGGTCGGGGAATCAAGAAACGCCTGGCCATGACCGCGAGCGGGTGCGGATCGCCGCGCCCGTAGACCTCGGTATCCTCGCACGGGGCGTCCGTCCGGCTCTCCAGGTGGGCGGCGAGTCGGGCGATCGTCGGATGACGGAAGAGCTCGACCATGGTCAGGTCGACGCCCAGGCTCGTCTGCAGGCGCATCCGTACTTGATGGAGCAGCAGCGAGTGGCCGCCCAGCGCGAAGAAGTCGTCGTCGACGCCGACCGGCCGTAGCTCGAGGGCGTCTTCCCAGACCGCGGCGATCGCTCGCTCCATGTCGCTCGTCGGAAGCGCCCCGGTCGGCTCGAAGCGCATTCCCGCGGCCGGGTCGGGGAGAGCGTTGCGGTCCACCTTGCCGCTCCCGGTGAGCGGTAGCTCGTCGAGCTCGACGATAGCCGACGGCACCATGTGACTCGGCAGCTCGGCCGCGAGCCGAGCGCGGAGGGCGTCGGCCAGGTCGTCGGGCGCTTCGCCCGCGGGCACCACATAGGCGACGAGCCGCTTGGAGCCGGTCGAATCCTCGCGCGCCACCACCACCGCGCTGCGGACTGCCGGATGCGACTCGAGGGCGCTCTCGATCTCCCCGGGCTCGATGCGGAACCCGCGGATCTTCACCTGATGGTCGATCCGGCCCAGGCACTCCAGGGTGCCGTCGGCCGTGATGCGCGCGAGGTCGCCGGTCCGGTAGAGGCACGGCTCGCCGGTGGCGGAGGAGCGCGAGGCGACGAAGCGCTCGGCGGTCAGCTCGGGCTGGTTGCGGTAGCCGCGGGCCAGACCGTCGCCGGCGATGACGAGCTCGCCGACCTGCCCCGGCGGCACCGGCCGCAGCTCGTCGTCGACGACGTGGACCCGGGTGTTGGCGATCGGTCGGCCGATGGAGATCGGCGCGTCGGCGCTCTCGACGAGGGCCAGAGTCGACCAGATCGTGGTCTCGGTGGGGCCGTAGACGTTCCACAGCTTGCGGCAGCGGGTGAGCAGCCGCTCCGCCAGCTGTAGCGGCAGGGCCTCGCCGCCACACAATGCCGTGAGGCCCGAATCGCCCTGCCAGCCGGCGTCGAGCAGCATCCTCCAGCTCGCGGGAGTGGCCTGCATCATCGTGACGTCGGACCTCTGGAGGGCGTCGAGCAGGAGGATTCCGTCAGCGGCGACCTCGCGGCTGACCAGCTCGATGCGGGCGCCGACGGAGAGCGGCAGGAAGAGCTCGAGGACCGAGATGTCGAACGAGATCGTGGTGACCGCGAGGACGACGTCGTCTTCGCTTAGCCCCGGAGTCTCCGCCATCGACCGCAGGAAGTTGATGACGCTGCGGTGGGGAATCTCGACGCCCTTGGGCCGGCCGGTGGAGCCCGACGTGTAGATCACGTAGGCGAGGTCTTCGCCGCCGGCCCGGCCGGCCGGCCTCGCCGCCGGCTTGGCGTCCGTGTCGAGGTCGTCGACTACCAGCACGGCGGCCGGGCTCTGGGGCCGGCGAGCGTCGAGCGAGCGCTCCGTGACGATCAGCTCCGTCCCGGAGTCTTCGAGCATGAGGTTCAGCCGCTCCGCCGGATAGTCCGGGTCGAGCGGCAGGTACGCCGCTCCGGCTTTGAGCACCGCCATCAGGGCCACCGGTAGCTCGAGCGTGCGCTCGAGGAGCACTCCCACGGTCGATCCGGGTCCGGCTCCGCGCTCGATCAGGATGCCCGCCAGCCGATTGGACCGGCTCTCGAGCTCCCCGTAGGTGAGCGTCACTCCGGCGCAGGAGACCGCGATGCGATCGGGAGCCCGGTCGACCTGGTGCTCGAAGAGCGAAGGGATCGAGGCGTCGCGAGGATAGTCGACTGCGGTGGCGTTGAGGCGCTCGAGGACCGTCTCGGTCGCGCCCGGAGCGGCGTCGATCGGAGCCTCCAGCGACACGTCGCTCATGGCGGCGGACCGTAGCAGACCGTCGATCTCCTCGGCGAGCCGCGCCTCGAAGCCCGGCTCGACCGCGCCCCGCCGCCACAGAAGCTCCGGCGTCGCGCCGAGGGTCAGGCCGAAGAGGGCGCCATCGGGCAGCCGGTGGCCGTGCGGCGAAGGCTTCTCGCCGACCATCGCGAAGAGAGGTCGAGCGGCGCGGGCCCGACCGCGCAGACGCGGATAGCGCAGGAAGATGTCGAGGGCGTAGGTTCGGCGGTCGGTGGTGCGGGCGAGGTGCTCGGCGACCCGATCGACCAGTCCGTCGAAACCGCCGGTACGCCCGCCGTCGACCCGCATCGGGACCGAGGCGGCGAAGAGCTGGATCGCCACGGAGCTCCAGCCGCTGCGCGGCGTCACCGGGATCCCGACATCGAGTGGGGCGTCTTCGGTGTGCCGCGCGACGACCGCCACCAGGGCGGCGGTCAGCAGGGCGACCCGTGTGCTCGCGGGGCGCCGCTCGAGGTAGCGCTCGATCGCTTTGCCGACGGCGAGCGCCAGATGCTCGACCGGTGACTCCTCGGTCGCGGGGCGCAGTCCCGGCAGCGATCCGCGCAAGGTCTGGGACAGCCTCTCGAGCCAGTAGCTCTCGTGCCGGCAGAACCAGCCGTGAAGGCGCGTCAGCAGCTCGCGCTCGTCGTCGGTCAGTCGATCGATGGGATCGCCGACTTCGAGGTCCTCGGCCAGCCGAGGCGGCGAGAGGGGGTTGCCTTCGAGATCGGTCAGTCCGGCGATTCGCACGTCCGCGGTCGCCGTCGCCACCCGCAGCGAATCGTCCGTGATCTCGAGCAGGGTGCCCGGCGCCCGGCCCGAGTTGGAGCCCATCACTTCGCACTGCTCGAGCGCTGCAACGGCGTCGCCGACGATGAGCTTGGGCACCGTCAGGGGGTTGCGATAGGGGCCGAAGTCGAGCGCCCGGACCAGCGCCTCCGACTCTTGCGCGGCGAGGCTCCAGTCGAGGAGCCCGGCGCCGCGCGGCCGGCGCCAGCGCTCGAAGTAGCTGCGCCGGCTCAGATCCTGCGGCGTCGGTTGACCGTTCTGCACCTCGAGATCGTCGAGCAGCCCCTCGAACGAGTCGACCGCGGCCTCGAAGCACTTCACGTTGAGCGAGGCGGCGGTCTCTCCCTCATCGATCTCGACCGACTGCGTTTTGAGGATGTCGCCGGCGTCGATGGTCTCGGTCGCTCGGTGCCAGGTGACGCCGTGCCGCCGCTCGCCTCGTATCAGCGCCCACGAGGTGGCGTGCACGCCCGCGTAGCGCGGCAGCGGCGAGTCGTGGAAGTTGATGGCGCCCCGCCGCGGCAACGCCAGGACCTGGGGCGAGAGGACCTTGAAATTGGCCACGCTCAGCAGATAGTCGAACTCCCGGTCGGCCAGGAGCTCGGCGATATTGCCGTTCGGAACGTGGGTCGGGATCCGGCGGCGGCGCGCCCAGGCGGCGAGCTGCTCGTCCGAGGTGAGAATCCCGACCAGCTCGTGGTGGCGACGAAGTAGAATCTCGGCGCACTGCCTGGCCAGCGACCCCTCGCCGATGAGAAAATTGCGGAATGTCAATATAAATCTTTTGTTATGTGTTGTTTGCAGACAGTCTACCACGGCAGACTAACCCATCCGTCGCCGTTTTTCTATGGACTCACCCACACTTCGATGAGCGAGATGCAGGCCATTGAGATCCGAGCCGCCGGCGGAGTGGTCTTCCGCGAGCTCGACGGCAGAGTGGAGCTGCTGTCGATCCACCGCCCGAAGTACGACGACTGGAGCTTCCCGAAGGGTAAGCTGGACCCCGGGGAGTCGTTCGAGGCCGCCGCCCTGCGCGAGGTGCGCGAGGAGACCGGCTTGGGCTGTCGTCTCGATGCGCCCCTGCAGTCCGTCCACTATCAGGACTCCCATGGCCGCCTGAAGGAAGTCCGCTATTGGCTGATGTCGGTCGCCGGCGGGAGCGTCGAAGCGCGGACCCCCGATGCGGAGGTCGACGAAGGGCGTTGGCGCTCCCCGGCCCGTACGGCGAAGATGCTCTCCTACCCGCGTGACCGCGAGCTGCTGGCGGAGGCTGTCGAAATCCTCGCCCGCCGGAATCCGTAGGAAGGCTGAACGCCTCTCCCGTGTTGTCATCCTCATGCGCCTCCGTTACGCACTCTCGCTCCCCGCTTTCGCCCTCGCGCTATTGACCGCGGCGGCGGCCGCCGCGGAGCCGCTCCGCTGCCTGCCCTGCGCCGGCGTGATCGTCGACGATCCCTCGGCCTTCGCCGCGTCGATCGCCGCCGAGCCGCCGGCCGAAGACGGCGTTCTGTTCGTCAAGTGGCGGGCGGCCGGCGGGAGCCAGGACGGCGCCGCGGCCCGAGAGGTGAGCGCGGCAGGCGCGATTCCGTGGCTCGCGTTCGACTTCAGGACGCCGGCGCCGCTGCTCGACAACCTGCCGAGTCTCGAGGAGGAGCTGCGGGCGTTGGCCGCGTTGGCGGCGGAGGTCGACGCGAGCGCCCGCTTCCAGCTCGGTTGGATGTCGGAGAGCGCCGCCGAACCCGGCGAGTACGCCTTTCTGATCAAGCGCGGCGTGGTCGCTATCTCCGGCGCTCAGCCCGACGCGCGAGTGTTCGCGACTCTCTCCGAGAGCAGCGAGGCCTATCTCGAGAGCCTGTTCGCCGAGGAGGTCGCCGCCTACCTCGATGGCGTAGCGCTGGCTCGGCCCGAGGCGGAGCGGGTGAGCGCCGTCGCCGCCGTTCTGGAGCGCCTCGACCCGGGTATCACGATCAGCGCCGACGCCCTGGATGAGCCCGAAGATCCCGACGCGGTGCTCGCCGAAGCCAGCCGTTTCGCCGCGGCCGGTGCCGTGGTCTCGCTGTTCAAGGTGACCGAGGCCAGCGCGCGGCGGCTGGCTCCGTTTCGACGGCTGGCGGCCGACTTCCAGGGAGACCTCTCCATCGATCCCTACTCGGTGCCGCAAGGAGCGTCGGCAGCCTGGAGCTTCGTTCGCGGAGAGGACTTGGCGCTGCGGGTCGTGGTGCGCTCGGAGCCCGACGCGAGCTCGGTGCGGCTCGAGTTTCCCGATCGCCAGTTGAGCGACCCGGCACTCATCGACATGGAGACGGGAACGCCGGTGCCGCTCTACGGCCTACGGACCGGCAGCGGCTTCGAGGTCGAGGTCGAGTCTCCGCCGGCGGTGATGTTGATGAGCTTCGCGCGGCTGAGCGCGGCCGAGCTGGAGGGAGTCGCCGGCGTCGAGGAGAGGCTCACGGTGGAAGACACCCGGGAGATGCCGGTCGAGGAGATCCTGCGCCGGCTGCAGGCGTTCGAGGACGCGCAGTCGCGCCGCCTCCGCCACTTCCAGGCGATCCACACCGCGCATCTGCGCTTCAATCTCGGAACCGGCTCCGGCTCCGTCGACGCCACGTTCCGCGGCGACTACTTCGAGCGCCAGGGCGAGAGCTACGACTGGGCGTGGCGCGAGTTCCTGGTGAACGGCGTCAAGTGGCGCAGCAAGACGATCCCCGAGCTGCCGCTCTTGCAGCCCGAGCGCGCCGCCGCGCTGCCGGTGGAGATCAGCTTCACTCGCGACTACCGCTACCGCCTGCGCGGCACGGCCACGGTGCAGGGGCGCGACTGCTGGGTGATCGACTTCGAGCCGGCGGTGGCGATCGAGGAGGGCCGGACCCTTCATCAAGGCACGGTGTGGGTCGATCGCGAGATCTACGCCCGGGTCCAGACTCGCGCCGTCCAGCTCGGCTTGAAGGGCGACGTCCTGTCGAACGAGGAGACGATCACCTTCTCCCCCGTGAGCCGCGACGGCGAGCCGGCCGGTTGGAGCGCCACCAGCTACTACCTGCCGGTGCGGCTGGTCGGGCAGCAGATCTGGTCGATTCTGAGCGCGACGACCGTGGTCGAGCGCGAGCTGCTGCTGAGCGAGATCGAGATCAACGGCGAGGACTTCGAGGCACGAAGGCAGGCGGTGCTCGACTCCGAGCTCACCATGGTGCGGGACACCGACAAGGGGTTTCGTTTCCTGGCGGTCGACAAAGAGACGGGCGAGCGCGTGCTGCAGGAAGAGCTCGACACCAGCCGGCGCTTTCTGGGCGGCGGCGTGATCTACGACGAGTCGCTCGACTTCCCGGTGCCGCTGCTCGGCATCAACTGGCTGTGGCTCGATTGGCGGGGAACCGGCTCGCAAGCCAACGTCTTCTTCGCCGGTCCCCTGTTGAGCGTCGCGCTGTCCGACCCGAGCTTCCGCGACAGCAAGTTCGATCTCGGGTTCGACGCCTTCGCGCTCGCCGTGGCGGGAACCAACACGCAGTTTCGGGACGGGATCGAGATCGAAGCCGAGGACGTCGACGTGCTGTCGCCGAGTCTCGACCTCAAGATCGGCCGGCCGTTCGGCAGCTTTCTCAAGCTGGATTTCGAGTACGAGCTCGAGTGGCTGAAGTTTTCGCGCGCCGACGACACGGCGCCCGACTTCGTCCTGCCCCGGGATCACTTCAACCACGGCTTCACCCTCGCGGCGCGGTACAACCGCGCCGGTTATCGCTTTCGGCTGCGCGGCAGCCACAACATCCGCAGCGAGTGGGAAGAGTGGGGCCTGCCGGGCAACGACGACTTCGATCCCGAGTCCGACACCTATCAGCGGTGGAGCGCGAGCCTCGGCAAGACCTGGCATCTGCCCAACTTCCTGAAGTTCGGTGTCGAGCTCGAGTATCTCGACGGCCGGCGGCTGGACCGGTTCAGCAAGTACGAGTTCGGCCTCTTCAGCGACGTCACCGTGCGCGGCTACCAGAGCGACAAGGTGAAGGCCGAGGAGGCGCTGGCCGCGCACCTGAGGTACGGGTTCGGTCTCGGCGAGCTGTTTCGGCTCGAGCTCATCGGCGACGCCGCCTGGGCGACCGATCAGGCCAGCGGCTTCGATCAGGAGTTTCTGGCCGGAGTCGGAGTCGCCGGTACCGTGGTCGGACCTTGGCAGACCCTGGTCAATCTCGACGTCGGCGTCGCCGTCGCTGGCCCCGATAGCGGCTTCACCGCCTTCCTGACCGTGCTCAAGCTGTTCAAGCGCTAGCCCAGGCTAGCCGCCGGCGTGGCGGCGGGCGCCCTCCGCCGAGCCGTCGAGGAAGGCCGAGAGCTCCTCGGCCGGCATCGGCCGGCCCATCAGGAAGCCCTGCTGCTCTTCGCAGCCGAGGGTCCGCAGGAAGTCGAGCTGCTCGTCGGTCTCGACCCCTTCCGCCGTCACCCGCAGATCCAGGCTGTGGCCCATCGCCACGATCGCCCGGACCAGAGCCTCCTTCTGGGGCGACCCCGGAACGTCGCGAATGAACGAGCGGTCGATCTTCAGCGCGTCCACCGGGAACTCGGCGAGGTAGCCGAGCGACGAATAGCCGGTGCCGAAGTCGTCGATGGCGAGCTTCAGCCCCAGCGCGCGGAGCTCGGAGAGCTGGCTGAGCTCGTTGTCGTCGGCGCCGAGGATCACGCTCTCGGTCAGCTCCAGCTCCAGCGATCTCGGGTCGAGGCGTGAGCCGGCGAGCGCCCGACGGACGGTGGCGATGAGGCCGTTGCCCAGAAACTGCCGGTTGGAGATGTTGACGCCGACGCGGAAGGGATGGGCGAGCTCCTCCTGCCAGGCCTGGGCCTGCAGGCATGCGGTCTCGAGCACCCACTCGCCGATCTCGTGGATCAAACCGATCTCCTCGGCGAGCGGTACGAAGGTGGCCGGCGAGATCAGGCCCTGCTCGGGGTGCCGCCAGCGGAGCAACGCCTCGGCGCCGACGACGCTGTTGTCGGCAATCGCGAACTGCGGCTGGTAGCGGAGCTCCAGCTCGCCCCGAATCAAGGCCCGGCGCAGATCCGTCTCCAGCACCAGGCGCGCTCGCGCCGCCTCGTTCAGCGACTCGGTGTAGAACTGGCAGCTCTGGCCCTCGGTCTCCTTGGCGTGCTCGGCTGCCAGATGGGCGTTGCGCAGAAGTTGCTCGGGGCTGTCGCCGTCGTGGGAGAAGACGCCGATGCCGATCGAGGCGGTGACGAAGATCGTCTGACCGTCGACGTCGAAGGGCTCGGCGAGCGCTTCGCCCAGCCGCTGCGCGATGTGCGCGGTGGCGTCGATGTCCGAGAGCTTGGTCAGCAGGATCACGAACTCGTCGCCGTCGAAACGCGAAACCAGATGCTGGTGATTCTGTTGGGCCGCCCGGGCGACCATGTCGGTGGAGCGCACGCAGCTCACGATCCGTTGGGAGGCCTGGCGAACGAGCTCGTCGCCGGCCGTGCGGCCGAGACTCTCGTTGACCTGGTTGAGGCGGTCGAGGTCGACGAACATCACCGCCGTCGAATCGTTCCGAAAGCGCGGGTCTCTCAGGATGCGCTGCAAGGTCTCGGTAAACGAACGGCGGTTGGGCAGCCCGGTGAGACCGTCGTAGTAGGCCAGGTAGCGAACCTTCTCCTCGGCTTCGCGCTGCTCGGTCACATCCTGGATGGTGCTCGTCACGCGGGTCACCTGGCCCTGGTCGTCGTGCAGCGACTCGGCGTGCTGGCGAACGTAGCGCTCGGTTCCCTGTGCCGTGCGGATGCGATATTCGAAGTCGGTGACGCTCTTGCCCGACAGCAGATCTTGGATCGTGTCGAGGAAGTGCCCGCGCTGGTCTTCGTGAACGAAGAGCGCCAGCTCCTGGAGGCTTCCAGGCTGGTGGCCCTGCGGCAGCTCGAAGATGCGCCTGAGCTGTCCCGAGCAGTAGAGGCGGTCGCTGCCCGGCACCCACTCCCAGTAGCCGAGCCGGGCGATACGCTGCGCGTTGGCGAGCTTGGCCTGGCTCACCCGCAGGCGCTCGAACGCGCGGCTGGAGCGAAGGATGTACTCCAGCCGATGGCCGAGAATCAGCCAGTTCAGCGGCTTGTTGATGAAGTCGGTGGCGCCGGCGTCGTACGCCTTCTCGATCGACTCCAGATCGTCGAGGCCGGTCATCATCATGACCGGGGTGAAGCGGCCGGCACCCGAGTCGCGCAAAGCCCGGCAGGTCTCGAAGCCGTCGAGCTTCGGCATCTGCACGTCCAGCAGTACGACGTCCGGGGCGTGCTCGCGGAAGGCGGCGAGCGCCGCCTGGCCGTCGCCGGCTTCGACGACGACGAAGCCGGCGCGCTCGAGCGCCTGCCGAGCCAGCAGACGCATGGTGTGGTCGTCGTCGACGACCAGCACCACGCCCTGCCTCGGCGCCCGACTGGGCGCTTCGCTCACGCCGCCCGCGGCCATCCGTCCTCCAACGCCCGGCGGGCTCGGGCGAGGGCTTTGTCGAGCCGAATGAGCAAGCCGGCCATTCCGTCGGTCGCCTCCTGCCGGGCGAGCCCCTCGAGGTCGCGGCACAGCTGAGAGACCTCCATGGCGCCGAGGTTCGCGCTGCTCGACTTGAGTCGGTGCGCGGCGCGCCGGACCGCCACGAGCTCGCCGCGCTCCAGCCCCGCTCGCATCTCTGCGAGGAGGCGCGGCGCCTCGTCGAGGAAGCTGCGGATGACGGTCAGCACCAGATCGTCGTCGCCCTCGGGTGACAGCTTGAGGATGATCTCCAGCGGTCGGGGGTCGATCGCGGCGCCGGACTCGGCGGTCGCCTGCTCGAGATCCTCCCAGTCGATCGGGTCGAGCTCGCCTGGGCCGCCGGGATCTTGGTCAGGTCTCCAGGCGGTGCCCAGGTGGCGGCGCAGCATCAACTCCAGCTGCCGGTAGTCGAACGGCTTGGGCAGAAAATCGTCCATGCCGGCAGCGGCGCACCGCTCCCGGTCGCCGGCCATGGCGCTTGCGGTCATGGCGACGATGGGAACGGCATCCGAGCGACTTCGACGCTCGAGCTGGCGAATCCTGCAGCTCGCCTCGTAGCCGTCCATCTCCGGCATCTGACAGTCCATGAGCAGCAGGTCGTAGCGTCCGCCGGCGCTAGATTCGATCGCCTCGATGCCGTTGGAGACGACGCTGACCCGAAGGCCGAGGCTCTCGAGCATGGCGCGAACCACCGTCTGGTTGGTGCGGTTGTCTTCGACGACCAGGATTCGTGGCGAGCTTTCCCGCGGGGCGGCGAGCCGTTGGGTCGGCTCGGCGTCCGGCCCGCGCGGCGCGGCCGGCTCGCGGCCTGGTTCGGCCCCGGCCAGGAAGCGGATCAGCTCCGCGCGTCGAATCGGCCGGCGGAGGCAGCGGTCGACGCCCACGCGCCGCGCCTCGTGCTCGTTGTCGAAGTCCATCGGGGCGAGCAGGGCGACCCGGATCCCGGGAGCCAGCCCCTGAAGGGCGTCCGCCAGCCGGCTCTCCTCGCTGTCGATCAAGTCGATGTCGACGAAGACGAAGTCGAAGGTGCGGCCCCGCGGGACGGGGATCCGAGGCGGCGAGCCCTCGAGGCGCGTCGCGACGTGCGACGCGAGACCCCAGTCGCGCAGGTGATCGGCGAGGATCTGCGCCCCCAGCGGGGTGCCGTGAGCGATCAGGGCGCTTCGGCCCGAGAAATCCGGGCTCTCGACTTCGACCTCTTCGGCGCTGGGGCGCTCGAGCGTCGCCGAGAAGCGAAAGCTCGAGCCGCGTCCCGGATGGCTCTCGACCCAGATCTCGCCGCCCATCATCTCGACCAGCTGCTTCGAGATCGACAGGCCGAGGCCGGTGCCGCCGTACTTGCGGGTCGTCGAGCCGTCCGCCTGACGAAACGACTCGAACACCCGCTCCTGGGTCTGGCGGTCCATGCCGATGCCCGTGTCCTCGATGGTGAAGAGGGTGTCGACACTGGCCGAATAGGAGTTCACGTAGACCTCGACGCCCACCAGGACGTGGCCGCGGTCGGTGAACTTCACCGCATTGCCGACCAGGTTGGCCAGCACCTGGCGGAGGCGGGTCGGATCACCGGCCAGGGTCGGTGGGATGCGCTCGGGAACCCGGTGATACAGGTGGAGGCCCTTCTGCTGAGCGGCCTCGGAGAAGAGCTCGACGACGTCCTCCACCAGCTCTCGCAGATCGAACTCGACCGTTTCCAGTGTGAGGCGGCCGGCTTCGATCTTCGAGAGATCGAGCAGGTCGTTGAGCAGGTTGAGCAGGTGGCGCGCCGAGCGGCCGGCGGTGGCCGCGAAGCGTCGCTGGCGCCGCGTCAGCTCGGTCTGTTGGAGAAGCTCGACCATCCCGAGCACGCCGTTGAGCGGTGTTCTGATCTCGTGGCTGATGTTGGCCAGGAAGTGCGACTTCGACCGGCTAGCGTACTCGGCCAGCTCCTTCGCCTTGTTCGCCGCCGCGAGCTGACGAACGCGTTCGAGCCGCGCTCGGTGGCCGTGCGCCGCGAGCAGCAGCGCGAGGCCGGCGGCGAGCACGTAGGCTGCCTTGGCCGCCGGCGTCGCCCACGGCGGCGGCGCCACGTCGAGAGCGACTCGCAGCTCGTTCTCGTTCCAGGAGCCGTCGTAGTTGGAGGAACCGATGCTCAAGGTGTAGTGCCCGGGGTTGAGGCCGGCGTAGCTGATGCGGCGATGGGTCCCGAGCTCGACCCAGCGGTGGTCGAGGCCCTCGAGCCGGTAGCGGTAGACGATTCGGGACGGCGCGGTGAAGTCGAGAGCGGCGAACTCGAACTCGAAGAAGCGGTCTTCGTAGTCGATCCGGAAGGCGTCGATCGTCGCGCTGGCGACGTCGTTCAGCGCACCGTTGCCGATTCGCGCGCGGGTCAGGACGATCGGCGCGTTGTAGACGTGCTGCTGGAGCTTGTCGGGGTGGAAGGCGTTGAAGCCGTTGATGCCGCCAAAGTAGAGCTGGCTGTCGTGTGATCGGTAGGCAGCCGCGAAGTTGAACTCGTTGCTCTGCAGGCCGTGGCTCTCGTCGTAGTGGGTGAAGAGGTCTGCTTGCGGATCGAAGCGGGTCAATCCCCGGTTGCTGCTCAGCCAGAGAGCGCCGCCGCCGTCGATCAGCAGGCCATAGACGATGTTCGAGCGGAGGCCGTCGCGCTCGGTGTAGCTGCGAAAACGAGCGCGGCCGGCATGCCGCTCGTCGGCCGGCCAGAGGCTGAGGCCGCCGCCGCGGGTACCCAGCCAGAGGTTGCCGCGATCGTCCTCGGCCATCTGCCAGACGTCGTTGCTGAGCAGCCCGTTGGGCGAGTCCTCGTCCTGGCGGAAGGCGGTGAAGGTCCCGGACTCGGGGTGGAACAGGTTGAGCCCGCCGCCGTAGGTGCCGATCCAGATCCGGCCGTCGCGATCCTCGAACAGGCTGACGACCCGGTTCGAGGAGAGGCTGGTCGGGTCTTGCGGGTCGTGCGCGAAGCGCTCGAAGCGGCCGCTGGTCCGCTCGAGAAGATTCAGGCCGCCTCGGTAGGTGCCGACCCAGAATCGCCCGGCGCTGTCTTCCAGCATCGAGGTGACCCCGGAAGCCGACAGGCCATTGGGGTTGTCGGGCTCGGCCGGGATCCGCGTCACCAGTCCGGTCTCGGGGTCGTACCGATCGAGCCCGCCGCCGTGGCTGCCGATCCACAGAATGCCCTGGCGATCGGTGTAGAGGGCCATCACCCGATCGTCGCTCAGGGTTCTCGGATTGTCGGCCTTGCGCCTGAGGTGGCGGAAGGTGCCGGTCGCGGGATCGAGCACGCTGATGCCGCCGCCGTAGGTGCCGACGTAGACGGCGCCTCCGGGAGCGGGGGCGAACGAGGTGACGAAGCTGTCGCTCAGGCGGCTCGGGTCGCTGTCCGAGTGACGATAGTGCTGGAACGCCTCGGTGGACCGGTTCCATTTGTTCAGTCCGCCGTACGTGCCGATCCAGAGCACGCCGCTGCGATCCTCGGTGATCGACACGATGCTGTCGTGACTGAGAGTGAACGAGAGGTCGGGATCGTGCGCGTAGCGGGCGAACGATTCGTCGTGCGGATGCCACTCGTTGAGTCCGGCGTCGGTGCCGATCCACAGAGTTCCGAAACGGTCCTCGAAGAGCTCGCGGATGGTGTCCGAGGCGAGCGACCTCGGGTCGTCCGGCGAGTGGCGAAACCGGTCGAACGTGCCGTTCGTCGGGTCGAAGCGGTTGAGCCCGCCGCCGTAGGTCGCCACCCAGAGGGCGCCGGATCGGTCCTCGAGCAGATCCATGATCCGGTTGTCGCTGATCGTGCCCGGCTCGCCGGCGACGTGCGACCATTGATCCACCTCTTTGGAGCCGGGCTCGAAGCGGAACAGGCCGGAGCCCTGGGTGCCGAGCCACAGCGCGCCGCTGTCGTCCTCCAGGATGCTGCGCACGCTGATGGGCCGACCGGGCAGGATCTCGATGTACTCGAACTTGCCGGTATGAGGGTCGAACAGGTCGAGGCCGCTGTCGTCGGTGCCGATCCACAGCCGGGACTGGCGATCGCGATAGACGGCCTGGACCTGATTGCTGCTCAGGCTCGCCGGATCGGTTTCCGAGTGGCGAAAGTGGGTGAAGGTCTCGTCGACCGTGTTGAACCGGGTCAGGCCGCCGCCGAGCGAGCCGATCCAGAGCTCTCCGTTCCTGCCTTCGACCAGCGACTTGATCGAGCCCCTGGCCAGGCTGTTGGGATCGTCGGGGTCGTGAGCGTAGACGGTGAATCGGTAGCCGTCGTAGCGATTCAGGCCTTCCTGGGTGCCGAACCACATGAAGCCGATCCGGTCTTGCAGCGCGCAAGTGACCAGAGCCTGGGAGAGCCCCTCCTCGTTGGAGATCCGCTCGATGCGGACGTTGCGCGGCTCGATCGCGGCGCCGCTCGACGGCAGGCTGAGCAGTGCCAGGACCAGCGCGGCGACGCGGCGCACTCCGGCACTCGACCGTCGGTT
>JAHEKO010000452.1 GCA_024638355.1 Acidobacteriota bacterium | reverse complement strand
GTTCGCGGGCCTCCCGCAGGAGGAGCGCTGGCGCGCCCTGCGGCGCGATCTGGGAGGGGTGGAGACCGGCTACCAGACCTTCCTTCTCTACGACAACGACGTCTGGCGCTACCTGTGGGACAGCCATCTGACCGCGACCGGCATCGGACCGTACGCGGCCACGCCGCGCGAGCTGCTGGCCGAGGTCGAGAGCCGAACCGCGGCCGGCGCACCCGATCCCTCGCCGCTCGAGTCCGAGCTCTGGTGGGACGTGCTCGACAACGTCAGCTTTCGCACCTATACCAGCGTCTATCCGCCGCTCGCCCAGGCGCTCTTTCACGCCGCGCACGCCCTGGCGCCGGGCAGCGTATTCGCTCTCAAGCTGCTCATCGCGCTCGTCGATCTGGGAAGTTGCCTCGGCGTCCTCTTCCTGCTGCGAGCCCTCGGCCGACCGGTCCGACACCTCGTCCTCTACGCCTGGAATCCACTGGTGATCAAGGAGTTCGCCGGCTCGGGGCACATCGACACCCTGATGATCCTGTTCGTCACCTGGGCGGCCGTCGCGCTGATCCGGCGCCGGCAGGCGGTGGCGCAGATCCTCCTCGGCCTGGCTGTCGCCTCCAAGCTGGGCGCCCTGATCCTCGTGCCGCTCTTCTGGCGCCGTGCGCGGCCGGTGCTCTGGCCGCTCGCTCCCCTGGCCGCGATCGCCGCCTGCCTCCCCTACGCCGCGGGTCTCGACGGCCTCTGGCGGGGGCTCGGCACCTACGCGCGCGAATGGGTCTTCAACTCCGGGGCGTGGCTCGCCGTGGAGCGGCTGCTCGCGCTCGGCGGCCTGCCGAATCCAGCGCTCGGGGCGCACCTGCTGACCAAGGGGGTGGTGATCGGCGTCGTCGTCTGGTCGCTGCGGCCCGGCTCGCTCGCCGACGCCGCCTGGACCCGGGCCGCCTTCCTCACGCTCGGCGTCCTGGTGCTCCTGAACCCGGCAATGATGCCCTGGTACATCGCCTGGCCGCTGCCGTTCGCGATCGCCGCCGGATACCGGTCGTGGGTGGTCCTGACCGGGCTGGTGTTTCTGTCCTACCTCTTCTACATCGATCGGGGCGCGGCGGGCTGGTGGCTGTGGATCGAGTACGGCCTCTTCTTCGCCGCCGCGGCCTGGGAGTGGCGAGCGCGCGCCAGGCGACATCTGCTACCTTGATGAGGTGACCACCGAAGTCGTGCGGGTGCGCATCGAAGGGCGGGTTCAGGGCGTCTGGTTCCGCGCCTGGACCGTAGAGGAGGCTCGGGCCCGAGGCCTCGGCGGATGGGTGCGCAATCGGCGCGACGGCTCGGTCGAAGCGCTGTTCGCCGGCCCCGCCGAAGCGGTCGACGAGATGATCGCGGCCTGCCGCCGCGGCTCGCCGGCGGCGAGCGTCGCCTCCGTCGAACGGTACGAGGCGAGCCCCGAAGAGCTCCGCGGCGACGGCTTCCGACAGCTGCCCACGGCATGAGCGGGTTTCGCTGTTTCGCCGGCGCGGCGCTCGCCCTCGCTCTCTTCGGCGCGGCGGGCGGCGGCGCCGAGAGCCCGCCGGCGGAGGTCTCTCTCGGCCCCGACCTGCGCCTCGAAGCTCTCGGCGGCGACCTCTGGCTCTACCGCGCGACGATCGAGATGAGTGGCCGGCCGGTCGAGTCCAACGGCCTGGTACTCGGCGGCGGCGGCGGTGCGCTGATCGTCGACACACCGTGGAACGACGAGCTCACCGCACGGCTCCTGGACTGGACCGAGGGTCGCTACGGCAGCGTCGCCGCGGTCGTCGCAACGCATTTCCACGCCGATCGCCTGGGCGGCATCGCGGAGGTCCACCGTCGCGACATCAACAGCTACGGTCACGCCGAGACCGAGCGGATCGCGCTCGAGAACGATCTGCCGCCTCCGGCATCGACCTTCGTCGAGGAGCTGGTCCTGTCGGTCGGCGGGCGCTCGGTCGAGCTCTTCTTTCCCGGGCCCGGACACAGCCCCGACAACAGCGTGGTCTGGCTGCCGGACCGCCGTTTCCTGTTCGGCGGCTGCCTGCTGAAGAGCACGGCGTGGGGCTCGCTGGGCTTCTTGGGCGACGCCGTGGTCGACGCCTGGGGCGGCAGCCTGGAGGCGCTTCTCGCTCGCTATCCCGACGCCGACATGGTGCTGCCGGGGCACGGCGCGGGCGGCGGCCTCGAGACGGTGCGCCACACGCTCGACCTGGTGCGGCGGCACCAGGCGCAGGCGGCCGGCAGCGGGGCAGGTGCCTGAGCTCCCCGACATCGAGCTCTATCTCCACGCCCTGGCTCCGCGGGTCGCCGGCGAGCGTCTCGAGCGCATCCGGCTCGCCAGCCCTTTCCTGGTTCGTTCGTTCGATCCACCGATCTCCGCCGCCGAAGGGCTCGTAGTCTCGGGGCTGCGGCGCATCGGCAAGCGGATCGTCTTCGGTCTCGAGACCGACCTCTTTCTGGTGCTTCACCTGATGATCGCCGGACGGCTCCGCTGGCGCGACGCCGGGGCCAAGATCCCCGGCCGCCGCGGGCTCGCCGCGTTCGACTTCGCCGGCGGGACCCTGCTGTTGACCGAGGCCGGCAGCAAGCGCCGCGCGTCGCTCCACCTCGTGCGCGGCGAAGCGGCGCTACGCCAGCACGACCGCGGCGGCATCGAGGTGCTCGACGCCGATCGCGACGCCTTCGCCCGGGCGCTCGCCCGCCGGCGCCACACCCTCAAGCGCGCGCTCACCGACCAGAGCATCTTTTCCGGAATCGGCAACGCGTACTCGGACGAGATCCTCCACCGCGCGCGCCTCTCGCCCTTCAAGCTCTCCGATCGGCTGACGGAGAGCGAGCTCGACCGCCTGCACCAGGCGACGCTCTCGGTGCTCGCGGAGTGGCGCGACCGGCTGCGCGCCGAAACGGGGGACGACTTCCCCGAGAAGGTCACCGCCTTCCGCGAGGGGATGGCGGTCCACGGCCGCTTTCGAAAGCCCTGTCCCGACTGCGGCGCTCCGATCCAGCGGATCGTCTACGCCGAGAACGAGTCCAACTACTGCGCCGCCTGCCAGACCGGCGGCCGGCTTCTCGCCGACCGGGCGCTGTCGCGCCTGCTCAAAGACGACTGGCCGCGAACTCTCGAAGAGCTCGAGCTGCGCTCGGGCTAGCCCCACCTGCCGCTTTTTCGGCCGAACGAGCCATTTTTCGTCACGTCGGCCTCGAGAACGGCCCTGAACAACAGACTCCGGCGTGGCACGAACATTGCGGATCCCTTTAGCGGATGGAGGTTTCGCTGGAGTTCGCGGTATCCGCCCTGGTCGCCGCCCTGCTGGTGGCTGTCCTGGTGCAGACGATCCGCATGCGCGGCTTGCTGGGCGAGCTCACGCTGCAGAACCGGCAGCTGCAACACGCGAGCTATCGCGACGAGCTGACCGGGCTGGCCAATCGACGCGTCCTCCAGGAGATTCTCAACCTCGAGCTCGCCCAGGCCCGGCGCAGCGAGCGCGCCGTCGGGTTGGTGATCCTGG
>JAHEKO010000451.1 GCA_024638355.1 Acidobacteriota bacterium | reverse complement strand
AAGGGCGTGAGGCCGGATGTCGTCCTTTCCGGCGGCGCCGTGATCGCCGGCGCCGCGCTCGCCCTGGGGACGACCGACAGCGCGCCGCTCCTCGCGGTCGGGCTGCTCGGCGCCGCCCTCGCCCTCGGCACCCGAGCTCGGCTTGCCCTCGCGGCGCTGGCGATCGGGCTGCTCTCGGTCTGGACCCGCCCGCCGGCCGAGCTCCGGGGATTCGATTCCGATCTCGTCGTGGCCGTCGAGGGCCGGCGGCTCGCCCCCTGGAGGCGAGATGCCTTCGGCTGGAGCGCGCCGATTCGGCTCCATCGAATCTCACAGGGGCGCCGAGTCGAAGCCACGCGCGCCAAGCTGTGGCTCGCCCTCGGCGGTCCCGAGCGGCCGCCCGCCGGCCGCCGTGTCCGGGCCCGCGGCTACCTGGCGCGGCGCTCCGGCGTTCGCAACGGCGGCCGCGCCGTTCCGGCGCCCATGAGGCTGCGGGTCAAGAGCCGGCGGCTCGCGCGTTTCGCTGGAGCCGAGGTTCGGTGGCTCGCAGCGCTGCGAAGCGCCGGGCTCGAACGGGCGGAGCGCTCGGACGGTGCGGCCCTCGCTCGCGCCCTCGTCCTGGGCGATCGGAGCGCTCTCCGCCCCGGTTTGGTGCGCTCCTTTCGGCGCGCGGGCCTCGGCCACCTGCTCGCCCTCTCCGGTCTCCACGTCGGCATCCTGGCCGCTCTCGGCCTGTGGCTGGGGCGCGCGGGGCTCGGGTGCTGGGCGGGAGGGCGCTGGCAGTGGCTGGTACCGGCGCTCGCTTCGATCGTCTTCGTCGTCGTGGCCGGTCCGCGACCGGCCGTGCTGCGGGCGACCCTGATGGCGTTGCTGGCGTGGGCGGCTCTGGCCCGGGGGTCGCCGCCCCTCTCGTGGCACGCGCTGGGCCTGATCGTCGCCGGGATGGTAGCCGGCGAACCGGAGCTGTTGCGAGACCTCGGCTTCCAGCTCACCGTCGCCGCGACGGCGGGCATCCTCTGGCAGGCGCGGATCGCGGGAGCGCGGCAGCGGCCGCTGGTCGGCGCGCTGCGCGTGAGCCTGGCCGCACAGCTCTGGACGCTGCCGTGGACCCTGCCGGCCTTCCACCTCCTGACGCCGGGCGCCTGGATCCACAACCTGTGGGCGGTGCCGTGGACCGCGGTCTGCCTGCTCGCCGGTCTGCTGTGGATCGGGCTCGCCGCGCTCTCTCCAGCCGCGGCACGATCCGTCGAGGTCGTGGTCGACGTCGGCGCCGCCCCGTTTCGCTGGATCAGCCGGCTGCCCGCCGGGCCGTGGTGGTCGGTGCCGCTCGCCGCCGGCCGCGCCGAGGCCGTGGCGCTGGCGCTCGCCGGTAGCCTGATCCTGCGCTGGCCGCGCCGGGGGTTGCTCTGGGTCGCCGGTCTCGGCCTGCTGGCTGGCGTGGTCGACCGCGGGCCCGAGGCGGCCGGCCCGGAGCTCGTGATGCTCGACGTCGGCCAGGGCGAGGCGCTCGTCGTGCGCGACGGTGGGGCGGCCGTTCTGATCGACGGGGGCGGCTGGGCGCGCGGCGACTTCGGCGGCCGCGTGCTGGTGCCGGCGCTCGCCCGCCTGGGCGTGCGCCGGCTACGCGCCGTCGTCCTCACTCACCCCGACCTGGATCACTGTGGCGGTCTTGCCGATCTGGTCGCCTACCTCCCCGTGGCGGAGCTGTGGACGCCGGCCGGCTGGCCGCCGGATCGTTGCGTGCTCGAGCTGCTGACGTCGCCTCGACTCGGCTGGCGGCCGATCTGGGCGGGCTGGAGCGGCCGGATAGGCCGCTGGCGCCTGAGGGCGCTCTCGCCGCGCGCCGGCCGGCGCGGACGGGGAAACGATCGCTCGCTGGTGCTCAGTGCGAAGAGTCGCGGCTTCACGGCGCTGCTGACCGGCGACGTCGAGTCCGGCGCCGAGCGGGCGCTGCTCACCGCGAGCCGCGGGGCCCTCCTCGCCGATCTCCTCAAGGTTCCGCATCACGGCAGCCGGACCTCGACCGGCGAGGCCTTCCTCGAGGCGGTCTCACCGCGCCTCGCCTGGATCTCGGCGGGGCGGTCGAATCGTTACGGCCACCCCCATCCGGCGGTGATCGCGCGTCTCTCCGCGAAGGGAGCTCGGATCCTGCGGACGGACCGGGACGGTCAGCTGCGGCTATGGGTCGGTGCGAAGGGCGCTCTTCGCATTTCGCTGCCCGGCGCCCCCCGTTGAGGCGGGCCTTCGGCCACGCATCCCGACGCCCGCGCGCGGATAGACTGCGCGCCATGGCCCAGCTCGTCGCCCTGATGGGCGCCACCGCGACCGGCAAGTCCGAACTCGCCATGCGCCTGGCCGCCGAGCTCGGGGGCGAGATCATCAACGCCGACGCGCTGCAGGTCTATCGCGGATTCGATATCGGCACCGCCAAGCCGAGCCGAGAGGAGCGGCGGCGGGTGCCGCATCATCTGATCGACATCCTCGAGCCTCACCAGCAGTACTCCGCGGGCGAATTCGTGCGCCGCGCTCGGCCGCTGATCGCGGAGATCGGCGAGCGTGGAAGTCTTCCCCTGGTGGTCGGCGGCAGCGGCCTCTACCTCAGATCGCTACTCGAGGGCATCAGCCCGCTGCCGGCGTCCGATCCTGCGGTGCGGGCCGAGCTGACCGAGCGGCTAGCCGCCGAAGGTCTGACGAGCCTCAGGGCGGAGCTCGCCCGGCTCGACCCGAGCACGGAGCAGCGGCTCGCTTCCGGCGACACCCAGCGGGTGATGCGAGCGCTCGAGGTCGTTCTCGCTACCGGCAGGCCGCTTTCCGCTTGGATTGCCGCCCAACCGCTGGGCGAAAACCGGCTGCCGGCGACCCGAATCGGATTGACCCTTCCTCGACCCATCCTGTACGATCGCATCGAGCTTCGAGTCGCAAAAATGGTGAAAGCCGGCTGGGTAGAAGAAGTCGATTCCCTGCTGAAACTCGGGCTCGAGACCTCCCTGCCCGCATTCGCCGCGATCGGCTACCGACAGGTCGCTCGGCACGTTCAGGGAGAGTGCTCTCTCGAAGAAGCGATCGAAACGACAGTAGGAGCGACCCGCCGGTTTGCCAAACGACAAGCGACCTGGTTTCGCCGTGAGAGCGGCGTTCACTGGTTCGCGGCGCAGTCCATCGAGCAGGATCCGACGCCCATTTTCGAGGTGTTGCGTGGCCGAGCGGGAGGTGGGTAGATGAGCAAACAGACCATAAACATCCAGGACGGATTTCTCTTTCAGAACCTCAAGGCGGGCACCGAGATGCGCGTCGAGCTGGTCACCGGGCGGACGCTCTCCGGCAGGCTCAAGCGGTTCGACCGTTTCGCGCTTCTCATCGAGACGGACGGCGAAGAGATTCTGATCTACAAACACGCTGTGGCTACCATGGAAGTCGCCGGCGAGACGGAATAGTACGTCGGTGTTCTCGAGGGCTTCCGCCGCCGCGCTGCCTTTGGTGGCTCTGCTCGTAGGCTGTGCGACCGCGCCCACGGCGCC
>JAHEKO010000450.1 GCA_024638355.1 Acidobacteriota bacterium | reverse complement strand
GGCGAGAGCCGCGGCGACCTCGTCGCTGAAAGCGGCCACGGTGCGGCTCAGGGCCGCCGCCATGTCGCCGTAGTCGCCCCGGGTCGATGGGGCCGTGAAGCGCGACCGCCGGGTCGGCACCACGGCGACCCCCTCCGAATCGACGATCCGCCACTGGATCGACAGAACCGCCTGTCCCGAGCCGTCCACCTCGAAGCGGCTGACGCTGCCGGTCAGGCGGCGGTCGAACGAGATGCTCCCGGGCCAGCGGAAGCTGTAGATACCTTCGGAGCCGGTTCGCGCCGTGAGGTTGTCGATCAGCACGGCGAGGAAATGGTCGTCGAGCGGCTCGGCCCAGCGTTCGAAGGCCAGAACCTGGAGCTCGCCGTCGCGCCGAACGACGATCTCGGAGCGATCGAGATAAGCCGGGAAGGCGATCGGGCCGACGCCCAGCGATGCGCCTTCCGCGCCCGCGGCTCGCGGCGAGTTTTCGTCCGGAGTGAGCAGATAGAAGCGGGACGGCTGCGTCGATCCGCAGTTGACCGACAGCAGCGAGAAGAGCGCCGCGACCAGGATCCATCTCGATACAGCGAGGCTCATGGTTGGCGTCTCCCCTTCAACAGAGCATCCGGGTTGCGATCGAGGAAGTCGACGAGGCCGCGCAGCGCGCGCATGGCGCTCTCGAGCTCGCGCAGCGTCGCGTTGGCGTTGAAGTAGAGCTCGGAATCGACCGAGGCCATCTCGCCGAACCCGGAGACGAGCTTGCGCGCGTCGCCCAGCACCAGGTTGACCTCCTCGAGCGTTGAGTTCAGGTTGGCGGCGAGCGGCTCGACCTGGGCGTCAGCGTTCTTCAGCAGGCTGCTGGCGTCGTCCAGGGTCGTGTCGAGGTTGTCGAGGGTGCTCCTCAGCGACGCGGTCAGCTGCTGCGTGTCCTCGGAGTTCACCAGCTGGTCGAGACCGGAGACGATCCGGGTGACCTCCTCGGAGTTGATCAGCCGGTCGAAGCCCTCGAGCGCGCTCGCCAGGCGGTCCATGATCTCTTCGATCGGCATCTCCTCGATCGCGCCCACCAGGTTCTCGACCCTCTCCATCGCCACTTGAAGATCCGACGGCAGAGTCGGTATCTCCAGCATCTCGTTCCCGGGCGGCGCGCGGTAGACCTCCCGGCTTTTCGGGTGGAACGCGAGCTCGATCAGCACCTGGCCGGTGACCAGGCTGTCGACGACGAGCTGAGCGCGCAGGCCCTGCTCGATCAGCTCGCCGATCCGCGCCTCGACCTGGTTGCCTCCGCCACGCTCGCCGACGAACTCGAAGCTCGACAGGTCGAGCTCCATCACCACCGGAATCGTCAGCTGCAGCGCCTCCGTGTCCACCACCACCTGGATGAAGGTGACCTTGCCGATCGGTACTCCCCGGAACATCACGCCCGAGCCCACCTGTAGGCCGCGCATGGTGCCCTCGAAGTAGGCGACCGCCCTTCGGGTCTCCCGCGAGAACCTGCCGCCGCTGATGACCAGCAAGACGGCCAGCAGCAGGGCCACGGCGCCAAGCACGAAGGCCCCGATGAGGGTGGGATTCGCTTTCTTGCTCATGTCGCCGTCGCTCCGGCCGCCGGGCTCTCACCGCGCCGCAGGAAGTGTCGCACCTTCTCGCTCTCCGCTCCGTCGCGAAGCGCCTTGGGGTTTCCCAGGGCGAGCATGGTCTTGGTGTCCGCGTCGAGGTAGACCGCATTGTCGCCGATCGCGAATATGCTGGCCAGCTCGTGGGTCACCACCACCACGGTCGTGCCGAGGGTGCCCGCGAGCTCGAGGATCAGATCGTCGAGGCGCCGCGAGGAGATCGGGTCGAGGCCGGCCGAGGGCTCGTCGAAGAAGAGGATCTCCGGATCGAGCGCCATCGCCCGCGCCAGACCGGCCCGTTTGCGCATGCCCCCGCTGATCTCGCTCGGATAGTAGTCCTCGAACCCCGCGAGCCCGACCAGGGACAGCTTGAGGCTGCAGACCTCGGCGATCTGCTTCGAGCTCAGCTCGGTGTACTGCGCGAGGGGCAGCGCGACGTTCTCGGCGAGGGTCATCGAGCTCCACAGGGCGCCGGCCTGGAAGAGCACGCCGAATCCCCGCAGCGCCGCCTCGTCGACCTCCTCTTGACCCTGCCAGAGGGGGGCGCCGCCGTAGAACACGTCGCCGCCCGCGGGCGACTTGAGTCCGATCATCACTCGCAGGAGCGAGCTCTTGCCGCAGCCGCTGCCCCCCATGATGATGAAGACCTCGCCGTGCCGGATGCCGAAGCTCAGGTCGCGCTGGACGACGTAGTCGCCGTACGCCACGGTGAGGTTCTCGACCCGGATGTTCTCGTCGTTCGAAGGAGCGGTTTCAGGCATTCCCGGTCCTAGATTCCGAGTTCGGTGAAGACGAAGGTGAGCAGCGCGCAGGCGGCGACGATCATGACGATGGCCGTGACCACCGCCGAGGTGGCGGCTCTGCCCACCGCCTGGGCGCTCTTGCCGGACTCCATGCCGCGCTGGCAGCCGGCCTGCGCCACCAGGAGGCCGAAGACCGCGGCCATGAACAGCCCCGCGAAGAGATCGCTGAAGCCCAGGGCCGACTTGGTCTGCAGGAAGTACTGCAGCGGGGTCACCGTGGGTAGCGTGGCCACGCTGACTAGCATCCCGCCGAAGATCCCGAGGATGTTGGCGTACAGCGTCAGCAGCGGAGTCATCAAGACCAGCGCCACCGCCCGCGGCAGCACCAGGAAGTCCATCGGATCGAGGCCGATGGTGCGGAGCGCGTCGATCTCCTCGCTGACCTTCATGCTGCCGAGCTGCGCCGCGTAGGCGGCGCCCGTGCGCCCGGCCAGCACCACCGCCGTCATGATTGGACCTAGAACCCGAATCATCGCCAGGGCGACCAGGTTGGCCGTGTAGATGCCGGCGCCGAACTGCGCGAACTGGACCGACCCGATGAAGCCGAGAATGACCCCGACCAGGAACGAGACCAGGCTGACGATGCCCAGTGCTTCGGCCCCGGCCTCTTGAATGCTGACCACGAGATCCTGCCGCTGGTAGTTGGCCCTGCCGGTGAGGAAGCGGCCGTAGGCGAGGGTCAAGCTGCCGAGGAACCGGGTGCCGCTCACCAGCTCGTCGGCCAGTCCGGTGGCGGCAATCCCGAGGCGCTCCAGAGCCCCCTTGCGGCGGTCCGCGCGGCGCGCCCCCTCCGGTTCTTCGACCGCCACCGCGAGCTCGAGCAGGCGGCGAGTTCCCTCGGGCAGGCCGCCCTTCTCGATCTCCAGGCCGCCGGCCGCGGCCGCGCGCTCGAGCTTGATCAGGAAGTTGACCAGGCCGGTGTCCCACCGGCCGAGATCGCCGGTCTCGTAGCTCACGCGCCGCAGCTGCGGCATCCGCTCGAGCCGTCCGAAGACCTCTTCGGCCGAGGGGTGCTCTCCCTCGAGCAACCACTCGCCGCTGAGCGCGATGCGCGCGACACCTTCGGCCGGGGTGCTCAGCCCGACCTCACCGACTGCGCCTGCGACC
>JAHEKO010000449.1 GCA_024638355.1 Acidobacteriota bacterium | reverse complement strand
ATCGCACCAACGAGCTGAGCCGCGCTCGCAACAAGAGCTACCGCACCCGCATGCGCTCGGCGATCCGCGAGCTCCGCGCCGCCGTCGAGGCGGGCGACGGCGACACCGCCAAAGCGCTCCTCCCACAGACCCTCTCGCTGGTGGATTCGACGGCGCAGAAGAAGATCATCCACTCCAACGCCGCCGCCCGCACCAAAGCCCGCCTCACCAAGGCCGTCGCGTCCCTCGACGCCTGAGCCCGCACCCGGACAAGCCTCCCATCGATCTTCCCGGCGCCCGGAGAGGGCGTCAGGTAGCCGCGCACGAACGCGGGGGGATGCGGCCGGCTGCGTTCTAGCGGGCGGAGAAGGCCTCAGATCGTCGCGCGCGAGGGCGGGATCGGGCGAAGCGTACTCACGTACGCCGCAGCCCGAGCCCAACCGAGCCCGCGGCGAGATGCTGCGATCCCGGTCGCACAGAGTGACTTGAGGGGTTCTGGCGGGCGGAGAGGGCCTCAGATCGTCGCGCGCGAGGGCGGGATCGGGCGAGGCGTACTCACGTACGCCGCAGCCCGAGCCCAACCGAGCCCGCGGCGAGATGAGGCCCTCTCCGCCCGCTAGAATCCCTCGAGGAGGTCGATGACCATGGTCTCCGCAAACCGCTGCGCCGCCTCCTCCATCGCCTCGTCCTCGAGGTCGAGGAAGCTCCCGCCGGCGAGCTGGAGCTCGTAGGTGGAGCGGAAGAGATAGGCGGGGTTGGCCCACAAGACCTCGTCTTCCCCGGTCCGCTTGAACTCCATCCGGGCCTGGATGGTGATCTCGTACTCGCGGCCGCGGCCGTCCGCGCCGAAGGTCACCGGTCGCACCCGGAACGACGTGACCGTGCCCGACAGCACGGCGTTGGCGCTCGTCCGATCGCTGGCGACGTCGAAGCGCCGCCGGGTGACGAACTCGTTGATGATCGCCTGGGTGAGGATCTGGTCGATCTGGGCTCGCGTCGTCTGGTTGGTCAGCGTCTCGACGAACACGCTACGGATGTCCTCGGGCAAGGTGCTCGTGCGCCCCACCAGACCGTAGCCGCATCCCGCCGCGGAGGTCAGCAGGATGGCGGCCAGCGCCGGCCAGGCAGCGAACCAGATTCGTCGGATCATGAAGAGGCCCTCGTAACCAGGTTGACGAGTCGGCCGGGGACGACGATGGTCTTCGCCACCTCCCGACCGGCGAGGTGCTGATCGACCTTGGGGCTCGCCATCACGGCGGCCACCACCTCGTTCTCGGCCGCCTCGGCGGCAACGTCGAGGCGATCGCGGAGCTTGCCGTCGATCTGCACCACGATCGTAACCCGAGCCGCGGCGAGCTTGGCCTCGTCGTACTCCGGCCAGCTCGAGTCGAGCAGGCTCTCGACGTGGCCGCGAGCCTCCCACAGCTCCTCGGTCAGGTGGGGGGCGAAGGGGTGCATCAGCTGCAACAGCGTATCGAAGGTCTGCTCGCAGGCGAGCTTCGAGGCGGTGCTCTCCTCCAGAGCCTTGCCGAGCGCGTTCATCAGCTCCATCAAGGCCGCGACCACGGTGTTGAACTTGAACTTCTCCATGTCGCGGGTGACGCGCTCCACCGCCACGTTGCGCAGCCGCTCGAGCTCGTCGTCGGCCGGGCCGGTCGGCGGCGCCTCTTCGAGCTTGCCCGCGGCGCGCCAGACCCGATTCAGGAACCGGTACGCGCCCGAGACCGCCTCCTGATTCCATTCGACCTCCTCCTCGGGCGGGCCGAGGAAGAGCGTGTAGACGCGCTCGGTATCGGCCCCCATCTGGTCGATCAGGCGATCGGGGGAAACGGTGTTGCCCCGCGACTTGGACATCTTCTCGATCCGGCCGCTCTCCTCGGAGAACGCCGTGATCATCCCCTGGTTGAAGAGATTGCTGAACGGCTCCTCGAACTCGATCAGCCCGAAATCGTGGAGCACCATGGTGACGAAGCGCGCGTAGAGCAGGTGCAGGATGGCGTGCTCGATGCCGCCGATGTACTGGTCGACCGGGCACCAGGCGGCAGCCAGCTGGGAATCGAAGATGCGCTCCTCGTCGCGCGCCGAGAGGTAGCGTAGGAAGTACCAGGAGCTGTCGACGAACGTGTCCATCGTGTCGGTCTCGCGCCGTGCCGGCCCGCCACACTCGGGACAGGTCGCCTGGAGAAACTCCTCATGGCGCTCGAGCGGATTGCCGCGGCGGCCGCTGAACTCGACGTCGTAGGGCAGAGCCACCGGCAGCTCGCTCTCGGGCACCGGCAGGATGCCGCAGGCGTCGCAATAGACGACCGGGATTGGCGTACCCCAGTAGCGCTGGCGCGAGATCAGCCAGTCGCGCAGGCGGTAGGTGACCTTGCGCCGGCCCCAGCCCTCCTCCTCCACCCAGTCGATGAACCGAGCCAGGGTCTCGGGACCGTCCTTCGCGCCGTCGAAGGGCGGCGCGTCGCGGATCACACCGTGGTGCAGCACGGGCTCGATCAGGGTCTCGGCGGTAACCTCCTCGTCCTCCGGGTGATAGACGAGCCGAACCGCCAGTCCTTCCTGCCGCGCGAACTCGAGATCGCGGGCGTCGTGGGCCGGAACCGCCATGATCGAGCCGGTGCCGTAGTCCGGCAGAACGTAGTCGGCCAGCCAGATCGGGATGCGCTCGCCGGTCGCCGGGTTGAGCGCGGCCGCGCCCGTGTCCCGGCCCTCCTTGCGCCGCTCCTCCGCCTCGCGCTGGATTCGGGGCGTGTTGCGAACTTTCTCGATCCAGCCCTCGATCTCCTCGCGCGCGGGATTGCCTTCGAGCAGACGCGGCACCAGCGGATGCTCGGGAGCGAGCACCATGAACGTCGCGCCGTGAATCGTGTCGGGCCGGGTGGTGAACACGGTCAGCGTCTCGCCGTGGTCGGGCAGCTCGAAGTCGAGCTCGGCGCCCTCGGATCTGCCGATCCAGTTCCGCTGCATCACCTTGACCCGCTCGGGCCAGCCGTCGAGTCGCTCGAAGTTGCCGAGCAGGCGCTCGGCGTAGTCGGTGATGCGGAGGAACCACTGGCTGAGCGTCTTCTGCACCACCTCGGTGCGGCAGCGCTCGCAGCGGCCCTCGACCACCTGCTCGTTGGCCAGCACGGTCTGGCACTTCGGGCACCAGTTGACCGGTGCCTCACGCTTGTAGGCCAGGCCCTTCTCGAGCATGCGCAGGAAGAGCCACTGGTTCCAGCGGTAGTACTGCGGCGTGCAGGAGCTCACCTCCCTGGACCAATCGTAGAGAATGCCCCAGCTGGCGAACTGCTCCTTCATCGCCGCGATGTTGTTCTGCGTCCAGTCGCTCGGGTGGACCTGGCGCTCGATCGCCGCGTTCTCGGCCGGCAGGCCGAACGAGTCCCAGCCCATGGGGTTGAGCGGCCGGCGGCCGCGCATACGCTGATAGCGGTAGAGCGCATCGCCCATGATGTAGTTGCGGCCGTGACCCACGTGCAGGCGATCGCCCGAGGGATACGGAAACATCACCAGCATGTAGTAGGCGTCGCGCGCGT
>JAHEKO010000448.1 GCA_024638355.1 Acidobacteriota bacterium | reverse complement strand
CCTCGACCAGGCGGAGAGATCGCCGCTCTCGAAACCGTCGGCGAAGATGGCCGATTCCAACCGCGGTCGCACGATGAATAGCCCGCGGTTGATGTCGCTGATCAGAACGGCGCCGCTCTTCAGGTAGGGGTAGACGCTCCACGCGCCGTCGAAGCGGGCGGCGTTCGACTCCGGGTAGGTGTCGAAGAATCCGGCGCGTTGGAGCTTGCCGGTCTTCGGGTCGACGATCTGCAGGATGGTCAGACCCTGCTGATAGTTGGCCTGGTAGGTGAACTCGCCGGCCACGTACTGGTTGTGGTCGATCGACATGTTCTGCGACTCGTGCGCGCCGGTGATCCTCGGGGAGGCCAGGTCCGACATGTCCCAGACGTAGGTCTTGGCCTTGTGGCCGAAGCGCTGCTCGTCGAGCTCGTCGTCGACGATGAAATAGGCGTGGTCCTCGGTCAGCCAGCCCTGATGGGTGTAGGCCGATCCCTGATAGGTGTTGCGCGAGACCATCACCGGGTCGCTCTTGTCGGTGACGTCGACGATGGTGACCGAGTCTTCGTTGGCGGCGAAGCAGATCTCCCTGCCCTGGAAATCCGGGTCGGGGCCGTGGTAGTTCACGCACTGAGCGTCGTGGGTGTAGCCGTCGTCGCTGAAGCAGCCGGCCTCCTTCGGCTTCTTCGGAGTGCGGACATCGACCATGTGCAGGCCGCCGGCGCAGGTGTCGGAGCCGACGGCGTACGCGAAGCCCGAGTCCTCGTTGATCGCGATGTTGTGCGCCGATCCGAACTCGCCGTAGACCGCGTCCGGCTCGAACTCCACCGGCGGGTTCCTGACCCGGCGCAGCCGCGTAAGGTCGAAGACCTGGATGCCGTGGCTGCCGGCGGCGTCGGCCACGACGAAGGCGTGGTCGCGGTAGACCTTGATGTCCCGCCACGCCGAGTTGAACGTCTGGGTCGGCAGGCTGCCGAGGTAGACGGGGTTCTCGGGGTCGGTCATGTCGACGAAGGCGGTGCCGTTCGTGCGGCCGACCAGCGCGTACTCACGGTTGCCGTCGCGCCACCCCCAGATATCGTTGCCGCGGCCGCCGCCGATCTCGCTCAGCGGCAGGTGGGCGAGCAGATCTACCGAGTCGCACGGGAAGATGTCGGCGACGCCGTCGGAACAGGCGGTCGATTGCTCGAGTGAATAGGCGATGAAGCTCTGGCTGCCGTGGCCGTGGGCGGCGAGCGACTCTGCCTGTGCCGAGAGGTACTCCGACTGCTTGGGAGCGTGGCACGCCTCGGAACGGGGCGCCCCCGCGGCCAGGGCGAGAGCGGCGAACAGGGCGACCGTGGTGAATCTGTGGGCAGTCATGCGGGTTCTTCCGGATCGGGCCAGGTCCTATGGCTCGAGGGCGGCGAGCGCGGCGAGCCGCGCCGCTTCGAACTCGTCGCCGGCGTTCCAGGCGGGTAACGCGTCCTGCTGCGCGACGTGTAGTCCGATGCGGAAGCCGAGCATGGCGTCGTCCACCATGCCCTCGAGGTTCCAGCCCTCCTCCACCTCGTCGCTCGGTTGGTGGTAGTGCACGGCCTCCCAGGCCTCGATCTGTTCGCGGCCCCACTCCGGCTCACGATCGACGAAGTCGGTGCCGGTGTCGAGGTAGACGGCGGGCACGCCGATGCGGGCGAAGTTGAGCTGGTCCGAGCGATAGAAGAAGCCGCGGTCGGGGAACTGGTCGGGCTTCACCGAGCGACCCTGCTCGGCGGCGTATTTCTCCACGATTCCGTCGAGGGTCGACTTGCCATAGCCGATGTAGGTGACGTCGCGGTTCTTCCCCCAGATGTTGCCGCCGTCGTAGTTGATGTTGGCGGCCATGCGGCCCGGCGCGACGGTCGGGTTGGCCGCGTAGTAGGCGGAGCCGAGCAGGCCCTGCTCCTCGGCCGCCACGAAGGCGAGCAGGGTCGAGCGCCGCGGACGCTCGGGGAGGGCGGCGAAGGCCTCGGCCATCGCCAACACCTGCGCGGTGCCCGAAGCGTTGTCGAGCGCACCGTTGTAGATCTCGTCGCCCGCGTCGTTCGGCTTGCCGATGCCGAGGTGATCGTGGTGGGCGGAGTAGACGACGTACTCGTTCGCGAGCTCCGGATCGCTTCCTTCGAGCACGCCGAGGACGTTGGCGGTCTGAACGGTCCGGGTCTCGTTCGCGAGCTCGAGCGAGGTGCGAATGCCGAGCGGCACCGGCTCGAAGTCGCGTGACTTCGCCGACTCGCGCAGAGCGTCGAGGTCGTGGCCCGCCGCCGCCATCATCTCGCGCATCGCGTCTTCGGTGGTCCACGCCTCGATCTGCGACCGCGCCTCGTCGCCGGCCGGAATCTCGAACTGCTCGCCGGTCCACGAGGTCTGCACGACCTGGAACTTGTAGCCGGCCGAGGGCGTGGTGTGGATGATGATGGTGCCGACGGCGCCCATCTCGGCCGCCTTCTCGTACTTGTACGTCCACCGCCCGTAGAGCAGCCGGCGGTCGCCCTCGAACAGCTCGGGATCCCAGTCGGGATCGTTGTTCATCACCACGAACACCTTGCCCTCGAGGTCGGCGTCGCCGAAATCGTCCCAGTCGTACTCGGGCGCCTGAATGCCGAAGCCGACGAAGACCAGCTCGGCGTCTTCGATCGTGGCGGTGTCGCTCTGGACGCCGCTGGCGGCGATGAAGTCGTCCCACCAGTCGAGAACGATCTCGCCGCCCTCGGTCTGGAAGCTCCAGGTCTCGGGTGCGGTGGCGTTGATACCGACGATGTCGAAGGGCTGAAGCCAGGTGCCGTCGACGCCGGCCGGCGCGAAGCCGATCTCGGCCATTCGGTCGATCAGGTACTTCTGGGTCATCTCGTCGCCGGCACTGCCCGGGCCGCGGCCTCCGAAGGCGTCGTCGGAAAGCGCGGAGATCTCGGCGAGCATCTTGTCCGCGGAGATGGCCGCCTGCGCCTCCTCGGTGCCCGCGGGCAGCGCCATCTCTCCGCGCGCGCTTTCCTCGCCGCCGGGCTCGGGCGCGGCGCAGGCGAGACCGAAAACCGCCAGGCAGAGAACGAGAGTCGTGGTGAACCGGAATGGGATCTGAATCATGGGGGTCTCCTAGAGAAGAGGGCCGGAGACTAGCAGATCCTTCGCTCGGGCCCTTGGGCGGCGCCGGGGCGTGGTACGTCGCGCCCGGCACAGGTCCGGCAGGAGGCGCCTGTGGCGCGGTGCTCCTCGCCCGGCACAGGTCCGGGCGCTACGGGTTCGGGAAAAGACCGGCGGCGCCCCCTCCTCTGTGGGGGCGCCCCGATCGAAGCGCCTAGGCGCTCTTCAGCGAATCGCGGATCTCGGTGAGGAGCTTGACCTCGTCGCTGGGCTCCGGCGGCGCGGGCGGCGCGGCCTCCTCTTCCTTCTTGCGCATCTTGTTCATCGCCCGCACCATCATGAAGATCACGAAGGCGATGATCACGAAGTCGACGACCGTCTGCAGGAAGGAGCCGTACTTGACCACCGCGGCGCCGGCCTCTTCGGCGGCGGCGAGGGTGTCGTAT
>JAHEKO010000447.1 GCA_024638355.1 Acidobacteriota bacterium | reverse complement strand
CGGCCTGCTGGAGATGGCGCAGCAGGTGTTCAACGCCCCGGTGCGCTACGGCGTGCCCCAGGGGCTCGGCGGCCTGGTCGACGTGATCAGCAGCCCGGTGTGGAGCACCGCCTCGGGTCTGCTGCTCTACGGGCTGCACGCGGCCGAAAACCAACAGCGCGAGGCCAAATCGAAGGGCTTCAGGATGGGCGGGATGCTGGGCAATTTTCGCGAGATGTTCTCGGATTTTCTTTAGGAGGCCGAAACCATGATTCTTTTCGAAGAGCAGGACAGAGAGACGGGCATCGCCATCACCATGGAAGATGCCGAGACGATTCCGGCGAGCATCAAGGTAGTCGGCGTCGGTGGCGGCGGCGGTAACGCGGTCGACCGGATGATCGACTGCCGCATGCGCGGCATCGACTTCATTACCGCCAACACCGATCTGCAGGCGCTGCGCCGCGCGCAGGCGCCGCACAAGCTGCAGCTCGGCACCTCCCTCACTCGCGGTCTGGGCGCCGGCGGCGATCCCGAGATCGGGCGCAAGTCGGCGCTCGAGGACACCGATCGGATTCTCGAGATGCTCGAGGGCTCCGACATGGTGTTCATTACCGCCGGCCTGGGCGGCGGAACCGGCACCGGCGCGGCGCCGATCATCGCCTCATTGGCCGCGGAGATCGGAGCGCTGACGGTGGCGGTGGTGACCAAGCCGTTCGGCTTCGAAGGCCGGCGCCGCATGTCGCAGGCGGAGCTCGGCGTGCGCGAGCTGCAGGAGGCGGTCGATACCCTGATCACCATCCCCAACGAGCGCCTGCTCAACTTCGTCGAGCGCGGCACGCCCCTCACCGAGGCGTTCCGGATCGCCGACGACGTCCTCCGTCAGGCGGTTCAGGGAATCAGCGATCTGATCACGATTCCGGGCGAGATCAACGTCGACTTCGCCGACGTCAAGTCGGTCATGACCGGCATGGGAATGGCGCTGATGGGCACCGGCATCGCCAAGGGCGAGAGCCGGGCGCTGGAGGCTGCGCAGCGGGCGATCTCGTCGCCGCTTCTCGAGGAGACCTCGATCGAGGGGGCTCGGGGTGTCTTGCTGAACATCTCCGGCGGCCGCGATCTGGCTCTCGACGAGGTGGCCGAGGCGGCGCGGATCATCGCCGAGGCGGTCGACAAGGAGGCCAACATCATCACCGGCATGGTGGTCGACGAGAGCCTCGACGAAGAGATGAAGGTCACCGTGATCGCCACCGGCTCCAAGTACGGCGCCGAAGACCCCTTCTTCGTCGACGGACCGGCCGAGAGCGCGCGCGCGAGCGAGCCCGCGCAGCAGCCGCAACTGATGGACCTGCGCCTCGACGAGCCGGCGGAAGCGCGCGTCGAAGCGCGCGTCGAAGCACGCGCCGAGCCGGAGCCGGCGGCCAAGAAGGACGACGTGCCCTTCTACCGGCGGGTCATCGCGCAGAACCGGGGCGAGGACCCCAACGGCTACGGCCCGAACTGGTCCAACGTCGACGACTTCGACATTCCGACCGTGCTGCGCAAACAAATGGACTGACCGCCGGACCCGGGCTCTCTGCCCGCGTTTCGTGGCTCCTCGGGAGGACCGGCCCGGTCCTCCCGCTTTTTTTCTTTAGCTGTAGGGTCAGCGCCCCTCGAGTCCGACGCGGGCCTCGAGTCCGACGCGGGCCTCGCGGGCTCGCCGGCGGAGCGCCGGGATCACCCGCCGGGCGAGATCGTCGGGCATCCGGTGCGCGGCTGCGGCGACCCGGTAGAGGCGGTCGACCGCGGCGTCGTCGACGGCGCCTGTCAGCCCGTCGATGGCGGCTCCGCTCCAGCCGCGGCGCACCGCCAGGGCGAGGAAGAGTCGCGACTCTTCGATCTGGCCGACGCACTCGAACGGCAGGTGCGCCTCGAGTCCCAGGAGCCGTTGGAGCCACGCGCGATTCTCCGGGGTCTCGAAGAGGTTTGCGCCGAAGGTGTCGAGAACGACGTCGCGCGGCAGCCAGGCCGCATAGCCGAGAAAGACGTAGACGCACTTGGGGCAGCGCCGGCACCACGGCTTGGCACTGTTGCAGGAATGGGTCGCGGGGATCGCCTCGAGGTAGTCGCCAAGAGCGGGGAAGATCACCGCGTCGGCGACCGGCTTGAGCACGCTGAAGTAGCGCACGCCGGCGAGCAGGTGGCTCTCGACGTATGCGGCGAGGAGCGTCTCCGCGGCGAGCGACTTGCCCCACTGGTGATTGATCTCCTCGCCGGTGGCGTCCCACACCAGATTGCCCGAGTCCGCGCTGCGCTCGTGGGCGAGAACGAGGTTCGGCAGGCCGTGCCCCAGGGCCAGCGGCAGGGCGAGAAAGAGGCTGCTCGGGGTCTCGGCGGCGGTGACGGTGCGCACGCCGTACGCCTCGAGGTCGAGCCGATGCGGCTGGAGGTCGTCGAGAATGTCGAGCCGGTGGCGGCGCCGGGGACGGCAGTGATCGAGCAGGCCGTCGATCAGCCGGTGCTGCGCCGTGGAAACGCCGTAGAGCGAGTGCGAGTAGGCGAACGACTCGTAGGGCTCGTCGATCTCCTCGAAGAGCTTCGCCGCCAGCAGGCTGTCCTTGCCGCCGCCGCAGAACAGGAGCGAGCGGGCACCGCCACCGGCCCGGCAGGCCGCGGGGGCAGGCCGCGGTCCGCTCTTGCCGGCCGCGAGCTCGGGACCGGCCCATCCCGGCAGCCCGTTCTCGTAGCGCCATTGGGCCCAGACGCCGTCGAAGATCCGTTGCCAGAGCTCGATGAACTCGGTGGTGACGCACCCGGCCAGCGGGCCGAAGTCGACCGCGTCGGGCTTCAGGCTGACGAGGCGGACGAGGTCGAAGGCGATGGCGTGGAAGTAGAGCGACCGCAGGAGCTCGCGCCCGTGCCGGCGCTCCAGCTCTTCGAGATCGAGCGAATCGAAGCAAAAGCGGCTGGTGAAGGAGTGGCCGCCGATCTCGGCCGCGTAGGCGAGCTCACGGGGCTCGCGCCGGTAGCCGGTGAGCCGCAGAATCCGTCCCAAACCGCCGCGGAGAATACAGTAACCTTCATCCCGCGACGATGGTAGCGATGGCCGACCGGGAGAAGCGTCTGTGGATCCAGGCGACGCTCGTGCAGCTGCTGATCTACGCTTCTCTCGCCTACGTGCGCGCGCCCACCACCTGGCTCCGCGAGCGCAACCTGCTGCGGCTCACGGTCGGCCTGCTCTTCGTGGTCGCGGTGGCGTTCGTCGTCCGGCAAGCGGCGCGCGGCCGGCCCGGCCCGCGCGAGCTCTTCGTGCTCGCCGTCTTTGGCCTGCTCTCGCTGGTCGTCCTGCTGCAGATCCGGCAGGTCGAGGAGCGGATTCATCTCCTCGAGTACGGGCTCGTCGCCGGCCTGATCTATGCGGCGCTCCTCGAGCGGCGGGCCCGTTTGATTACGGCCGGTGCGGGGCCGCTGCTGCTGACGCGCCTCCCCGCGCTCGCCGCGATCGTGATCGCCGGGCTGCTCGGCTGGGGCGACGAGCTCATCCAGTGGGTCCTGCCGGAGCGTTACTACGCGCTGAGCGACGTCGCTCTCAACG
>JAHEKO010000051.1:11568-14372 GCA_024638355.1 Acidobacteriota bacterium | reverse complement strand
CGTCGAGACCGGCATCGATCCGGAGCCGCTGCTCGAGGCCGGTCGGCTGCTCGTCGAGATGACCGAGCTGGCGGGCGATCCGTTGCCGCCGAGCAAGGTGCTGGCCAATCAGCTGTCGCTCCACCACAACATTCCGCCCGGATGGCTGGCCGCCGAGCTGAGCTCGCCGAAGCCGCCCGCTCCGGCGCCCGCTCGGCTGCACGCCGGCGGGGAAGAGCCGGAAGGGCCGCCGGTCTCGTTGATGGCGACCATGGTGGCGGTGCCGATCACCTTCGTGGCGATCTCCTGGTTGATCTCGATCCTGTCGATTCCCACCTACGGCTACGGCGAGTTCCTCGCCTTCGGCGGGAGCATGGTCGCTTTCGGATTCGGGGTGGTCGTCGCCACCCTCCTCTCCAAGCTCATCGACGGCGACCAGATCGCGATCGCGGACCTGCCGCGCCAGGCGCATCGCAAGTGGGACGATCTGATCAAAGAAGTGACGCGCCGTCTCGACCACCGGCTCTGATCCCGTGAGCCCCGAGTCCGCGCCCCAGGTCTCGCCAGTCCTCCGGCTGCGGAGGGATGGAGATCTGCTCTGGGCGACGCTCAGCGACCCGGAGCGCGCCAACGCGTTGTCGCCTCGCGCCGTCGCCGACCTGACCGAGCTCTATCGCCGGCCGCTCCTCGACGAGGGGGTTCGCGCCCTGCTGCTGACCGGCGCCGGCCGCCACTTCTCGGCGGGAGCCGATCTCGAGCACCTCGAGAGCCTGCTCGAGGCCGGTCCCGAGGAGAATCGTCGGGAGGCCGAGGCCCTCAAGGACCTTTTCGAGGCCGTCTTGCGCCAGGAGTGCCTGACCCTGGCGCTGGTTCGCGGCGCCTGCGTCGCCGGCGGCTGCGGGCTGGCCACGGCTCACGACTTCGTGGTCGCCGCCGACAGCGCCCGCTTCCTCTACAGCGAGGTGCGGATCGGCTTCGTCGCCGCGCTGGTCGCGACCTTCCTGCCGCTCCGGCTGAAAGGGGCCGACATCCGCGAGCTCCTGCTCAACCCGGAGTTCATCGATGCCGCGCGGGCGCTGGAGATCGGCATGGTGAATCGTGTCGTGCCCGCGGACGATCTCGACGCCGCCGGCGAGAGGCTGGCCGCCGAAGTGCTGGAGCGCGCCAGCTCGAGCTCGATCGCTCTCACCAAGCGCCTGCTGCTCGACACCCTGGGCCGTCCGCTCGGCGACGCTCTCTCTCGCGCCGCGGAGATCAACGCCGCCGCGCGCGCCACGCCCGACTGCAAGCACGGTATCTCTACCTTCCTCGCCACCAAGAAGCCGCCGAGCTGGCGCTGACATGAGCGACCTCGTCATTCCCGCGCATCTGCGCGACCTGCTCGAAGCCAACCTGCTGGAGGCGCGCGACCTGGTCGAGGCGATCGCTCTGGCCGAGATCGAAGAGCGTCCGGGCGAGCCGGGAAGCTGGACCTGCCGGTGCATCGTTCCGGTGAGGAGGGCGTTCGACCCCGAGACCGCCGAGCTGCGGCGTCTCGAGCTCGAGCTCCGGCGACACGAGTCGGGCGGCTGGGAGGTCGAGTCGATCGGCGGCCTGAGCCGACCGGCCGAGCTCTAGCCTGCGGCGCGGCAGGTGGCTGAAGAGGTCGGGCTAAGCCGGCCGAGCGGCCGGATAGCCCGCCTGCCGCCACTCGAGCATGCCGCCGGAAAGCTCGACGCAGCGCAACGCGCCGTGCTCGCGCAGGGCGAGAGTTGCCTCGCGCACCCGTGAATCGCGTGGATCGGCACCGATGACGAAGAACTCGGTGGCCGGCGTGGCGCCGTTCGGAAGCCCCCTCGACAGGTCGGCGACGGAGACGTTGAGCGCCCCTTCGATATGGCCGACCTCGTATTCCGCGGCGTCGCGCACGTCGAGAATCAGGAACGGAGGGTGGCTGTGCCGTGCCCGGCGCTCGAGCTCGCCGGGGTACGTCTGGTAGATCACTCCGTCAAAGTGCATGTCCATCGGCCGATCCTACAAGCCGCCGCCCTACCGGCGCAGCGTTTTCTGGATGAACCCGCGTATCGAGGCCTGCACGTGCGGATCGGCCCAGACGCGGGCGACTTCGGGTGCGAACCGCTCGTGGCGGCGGAGTCGCTCGAGCGCCGGCTCCTGGAGCTGGCGCTTGGTGAGCTCGAAGGCCTGAGCGGGGACCGCGCCGCTGCGCGCCGCGACGTCCAGCGCGCGATCGAGGAGGCGGTCGGGCTCGACCACCTCGTTGGCGAAGCCCAGCGCGTGGGCCTCGCCGGCGGTGAACAGCCGGCCCGAGTAGACCAGCTCGCGGGTTCGGCGTGATCCCACGACCGTGCGCACCATCTCGAGCGGCGCGGGCGGAAAGGGAACACCTACCGGAAGCTCGGTGATGCCGAGCTTGGTCGAGCCGTCGGCGACGAGACGGAAGTCGCACGCGCAGGCGATCACGAAGCCGCCGGCGATGGCGTGGCCGTTGACCGCGGCGACGACCGGCAGCGGCAGGGTGAACAGCCCGACCAGAGCCTCGTGGAGCGCCGGCAGCAGTCGGCCGAGATACTCGGCGTCCTCCTCGATCAGCCGCACCAGGTCGAGGCCGGCCGAGAAGTTCCTGCCGGTACCGGTGAGCACCACGGCGCGCGGGCGCTGCCGGAGCAGGCTCTCCATCTCCTCCCGCATGGCCTCGAGCAGCTCGAGGTCGATGGCGTTGACCTTGCCGTTTTCGATCCTCAGGACCGCGATGTCGTCTCGATCCTCGCGTACGATCATGACGTCTCCTCCGCGCGTAGGTGTTTCAGGAACCAGGCCTGGGTAGC
>JAHEKO010000051.1:0-11468 GCA_024638355.1 Acidobacteriota bacterium | reverse complement strand
TGGCAGACGATGACGGTCGGACGCGGCCCCGGCCGCTCGGGGAAGGTGACCACGCCGTAGAGCGTCGGGCCTCCCGTGCGCAGCTCGAAGGATCGGCTGTCGAGCATCGCGGCAGTCTACCGGCAACACATGGAGGTCGGCCAGCCGGCTCGGAGTACAATCCGGCCGTGCCCCACGACGAGGCCGCTCCGCCGCGAGCGACGCCCCTGAACGACCTTCACGCGAGCCTGGGCGCGGAGATCGAAGGGACCGCGACCGGCTCGGACCTGCCGATCCACTTCGGCTCGACCGCCGACGAGTACGACGCTCTACGCCGCTCCTGCGGCGTGGTCGATCGCTCGTGGGTGCCCTCCCTCGAGGTAACCGGCGAGGATCGGGTGCGCTTCGTCAACGGCCTGGTGACCTGTGACGTTGAACAGCCGGCCGGCGGAGAGGGCTGCTATGGATTCTTCACGGACGCGAAGGGCCGGGTCGTCGCCGACGTCGGCGTGCTCGCCCACGAAGACCGTCTGTTGCTCGAGCTGCCGCCCGGGAGTGCGAGTGCCGTGGCCGAGCACATGCGCAAGTACGTCATCACCGATCGGGTCGAGATCCGGCCGGTCGACGAGGCCGTCTGCTTCGCGGTCGCCGGGCCGCTGGCCGGCCGCCGCCTCGATCGGCTGATCGGTGAGAAGGTGCCGCGCGCGGACTGGCAGCACCGGCGGACGAGCCTGCTCGGTCACGAAGTGGAGATCTGCTGTCACCCCAACCTGGGCGTCTCGGCCTGGGTCGTGCGGGTGGCCCGGGCCGCAGCCTCAGAGCTTTTCGCCGGCCTGGTCGACCGGCAGGGCGGCGGGCTGGTCGCGGCCGGCCACCGGGCCGCCGAGACGGTGCGGGTCGAAGGAGGCAACGCCATCGCCGGCATCGACCTCGATGCCGCGACCCTGCCCCAGGAGACCGGCTGGACCGAGGCGGTGAGCTACACCAAGGGGTGCTACCTGGGGCAGGAGATCGTGGCCCGGATTCACTACCGGGGGCAGGTCAATCGTCATCTGCGCGGCCTGCTCTTCGGCGGAGACGAAGCGCCCGAGGCGGGCGCGCGGGTGAGCCTCGGAGGCGAAGCCGTGGGCCGGTTGACCAGCCCGACCTTCTCGCCCGAGCTCGGCCAGGCGATCGGTCTCGCTCTGATTCACCGCAAGGCCTCGGATCCGGGCACCGAGCTGGAGGCCGGCGAGGAGGCCGCCGAGATCACCGAGCTGCCGTTCGTACGCCGGGGCGCCGCGTAGCGCGATTCGAAGACGGGAGAGAAGATGAGAGAGGGTTTATCGAAGGCTCTGGCCGTCGAGTTCATCGGCACCTTCACCCTGATCTTCGTCGGCGCGGGCGCGGTGGCCCTCGGCTCCGGCGGCGTCCTCGGCGCGGCGTTCGCGCACGGCATGGTGGTTGCGGCCCTGGCCTACGCCTACGGCCATATCTCCGGC
Organism: Acidobacteriota bacterium; assembly: GCA_024638355.1. Classification (GTDB taxonomy): domain Bacteria; phylum Acidobacteriota; class Thermoanaerobaculia; order Multivoradales; family JAHEKO01; genus JAHEKO01. The sequence goes on along the minus strand of JAHEKO010000051.1, from coordinate 10,008 downwards.
ACGCACGTCAATCCGGCGGTCACGATCGCGATCTGGGTGGCGGGCAAGATCGACGCCCGCCGGGCGGTGTCGTACATCGTCTTCCAGCTCGCCGGGGGCATCGCCGGCGGCCTGGCGCTGCGCTGGGTGCTGGGCGGTACCGAGACCGGGCTCGGCGCCACGGTCCTCGCGCGGGGCCTGCGGGTCGGCGAAGCGTCGATCGACATCTCGCCGGCCGCCGGCTGCGCGCTCGAGGCAGTCCTCACCTTCTTCCTGGTCAACACGGTGCTCAATACCTCCACCGCGGGCAGGTTGAGGGAGGCGGCCGGCCTGGCGATCGGCCTGACGCTGGCGGTTTGCACCTTGATGGGCGCCCCGCTCACCGGAGCCGGCCTGAACCCCGCGCGAACGCTCGGTCCCGCGCTGGCGGGCGGCGGCTTCGCCGACTTCTGGGTCTATCTGGCCGGTCCGATCCTGGGCGGCATCCTCGCCGCGGTCCTCTACCGCGGGGTCCTGGAGCCGCGCTGAGGTCTCCGGGGCTCAGACGGCGAACGACGAGCCGCAGCCGCAGGTTCCGGTGGCCTTCGGGTTGTTGAACTTGAACCCGGCCCCGGTCATGCCCAGGACGTAGTCGATCTCGGTCCCTTCGAGGTAGCGGGCACTCACAGCGTCGATGAAGACCTTGAGGCCGTCGTACTCGAGGACGAAATCGTTGTCGCGCGCCTCGAGCTCGAAGTCGAGGGCGTACTCGAAGCCGCTGCAGCCGCCGCCTCGCACCGCGACCCGGAGGCCGCTGGCGGGGTCGAGCTTCTCCTGCTCGCGGGTGATCTTGATCATGTCGACCGCCTTCTGGGTCAGCCGCAGCGGTCCCGCGGCCGGCGCGGTGGGCGGGGTCTGGGGGGTCGGGCTCTCGTGTTGCGCGTCCATGGTTACGTCTCCGATCAACCGTCACCATAAGGATACCTGCCAGGGCTGTCAAATTATTCCCCGGCGGTTTCGGGATAGACTCGTCGACCCGCCGAGGGGCGGAACGAATGCGCAGACGGCGACCACCCCATCACTCCCAGGGCCGCATCGAGGTGATTAGCGGGGGCATGTTCTCCGGCAAGAGCGAGGAGCTGGTGCGCCGGCTGCGCCGAGCGGTGATCGCGCGCCAGAAGGCCCAGGCGTTCAAGCCGTTGACCGATTCGCGGCACCCGCCCGAGCGGCTGGTGACGCGCGACAACCGTGAGCTTGCGGCGGAGACGGTAGACGGCACGGCGGAGCTGAAGCGGTCGCTGGCCGCCGGCGTCGAGGTGGTCGGCATCGACGAGGCGCAGTTCTTCGACCTCGACCTGGTCGACCTGGTGATGGAGCTGGCCGACTCGGGCGTGCGGGTCATCGTCGCCGGCCTCGATCAGGACTACGCCCGGCAGCCGTTCGGGCCGATGCCCGGGCTCATGGCGGTGGCGGAGTTCGTCGACAAGATGCACGCGGTCTGCGTGCGCTGCGGCGGCGAGGCCCACTACAGCCAGCGGATCTCCGGCGGCGAGCAGCAGGTGCTGGTGGGCGACGTCGATGCGTACGAGGCCCGCTGCCGCGAGTGCTACGAGCCCTACGAGGCCGAGCTGGCCGAGAGCGCGGGCTAGGTCGCGATCGGCATCGGGCGGCCCTGGTCGTCGACCTGCACGTAGACCACGTCGGCCTGCGTGACGGTGACCGGCTGGCTGTCCGGGCCGCGGCGCACGGCCTCCACCAAGACCTCGACCGAGATCGAGGTCCGGCCGATACGCGTGATGCTGGCGTAGAAGCTGACCAGGTCGCCGACCCACACCGGCTGGTGGAACTCGACCTCGCGCATGGCGACGGTCACCAGCCGGCCGCTGCAGTGGCGGAAGGCCTCCACCGCTCCCGCCTGGTCGATGTAGGAGAGGATGATGCCGCCGAAGATCGTGCCCAGGGCGTTGGTGTCCTTGGGCATCAGGGTCACCCGCAGGGCGGGGTTGGAGCGATCTGGCGGCACTCGACGCATGCTATCTTAGGCGCTCGCTCCGCCCACTCCAGTGCCCGTCATGGATACCGAACAAGCGAAGGCGCGCAGGGCCGCCGCCGCTGAAGATCGCCGCCTCCTGGCCGAGATCGCGGCCGGCCGGCCCGACGCCCTGTCGGCGCTCTACGATCGCTACTCGGGCATGCTCCAGGCCCTGGCCTACCGGGTGCTCGGCGATCTCTCGGACGCCGAGGAGATCCTCCAGGAGGCCTTCCTGCAGGTCTGGAACCAGGCGACGCGCTACGATCCGGGCCGCTCGTCGGTCTCCACCTGGCTGGTGCTGATCACCCGCAGTCGCGCCATCGATCGTCTGCGCAGCCGCCGGGTGGCCCAGCGAACGGTGGCCGCGGCCGAGAAGGAAAAACGGCAGACACATACATCCCCGCAGGGACCTGCGGACGTATTGAGGGATGAACGCAGGCGACGCCTGGCAGAGGAGCTCTCGAGGCTTCCTCCGGAGCAGCGTCAGGTCCTGGAGATGGCGTTCTATCGCGGCATGACCCAGAGCGAGATTGCCGCGGAGAGCGCCGTTCCGCTGGGAACCGTCAAGACGCGGACGCTGCTCGCCGTCAGGAAGCTGAGAAAGGCGCTCGGCGCCCAGTACGAGGAGCTGTTGTGAGCGACGACGAATCGATGGAGCGATCCCCGAGGGACGAGGAGACCGAGGTTCCGGCCCTTCTCGATCGCCTCGGCCCGGAGGTCGAGGCCGGCGACCGCGGCCTGATCGAGACCCTCGGGCTGCTGCCGTACGCCCTCGACGATCCGCCGGTTCGTGCGGAAGTCAAGGCCGGGCTGATGGCGGAGGTCGAACGGTCGCGGGCCGCGGCCACCGGCCGGCTGGCGACGGTCGAACGGCGAACGCGATGGCTCATGCCGCTCGCCGCGGCGCTGGCGCTCGCGCTGCTCGGCCTCGCCGGTCTTCAATTCAGTCGGCTGGAAGACCAGCAACGGACCATCGACGAGCTTTCGGCCCAGCTGGGGCGGGTCGAGGCCGACGGCGCCGAGCTGGCGGAGATGCGGCGCGCCTTGGCCCGGACCGACGCCCGCTTGCGGATGATGACGAGGCGGGGCACAGAGTTCTGCCTGCTCAAGCCGGTCGGCGACGATCCGCGGTTCGCGCGCGCGACCGCGACCATGGTGATCGCTCCCGAGCGCGACGAGTGGTTCCTGGCCGTCGAGGGCCTCGAGCCGTGCGGAGGGGAGGTCTGCTATCAGCTCTGGTTCCTTACCCAGGGAGGCTCGGTCGCGGCCGCAGCGTTCGACGCTGGAGAGGGCAGTCAGAGGATCGAGCTCGGCGGCAAGGGGCAGGTGCCGTCCGGCGTGCGGGCCATCTCGATCACCCACGAGCGCGCATCCGAGCCGGCGGAGGCGCCGGTCACGGTGCTCTTCGCCGACCAGGCGATGACCCTGCTGTAGACGCGGGCCGGCGCACGGAATAAGGTCGAGCTCAGCCCTGTTTCGAATAGGCGAACGAGGGGAAATCCATGTTTTTCGATGCGACCTACCTGCTGTTGATGGCGCCCGCGCTCCTGCTCTCGCTGTGGGCCAGCTTCAAGACCAAGTCGACCTTCAACAAGTATTCGAAGCAGCGTGCGATGACCGGGATGACCGGCGCCCAGGCCGCGAAGCGGATGCTCGATATGGCCGGCATCGGCGACGTGAAGATCGCGCCCACCCGCGGCTATCTGTCGGATCACTACAACCCGACGAACAAGACGCTCGCGCTGTCGGACGCCGTGTACGGCTCGAACTCGATCGCCGCCATCGGCGTCGCCTGCCACGAGGCGGGGCATGCCATCCAGCACGCCAGGAACTACGGGCCGCTCGGGCTGCGCTCGATGCTGGTGCCCACCGCCAACATCGGCTCGCGGCTCGGCTACTGGGTGATGTTCGCCGGCCTGATCCTGATGGGCATGGCGGGGAGCCAGATCGGTGTGACCGTGGTGCTCGTCGGCGCGGTCCTCTTCTCGATGGTGCTCCTGTTCCAGATCGTCACCCTGCCGGTGGAGTTCGATGCCTCCAACCGCGCCAAGGCGCTGGCGGTGGAGTACGGGATCGTCTCCCAGAGTGAGCGCGGGGGGATGGACAAGGTCCTCAACGCCGCGGCTCTCACCTACGTCGCGGCGATGATCTCGACCTTGATGACGCTGCTCTACTTCTTGATCCGCTCGGGCATCCTGGGCGGACGGCGCTAGCGGCTAGCCGGTCGGGCGGCTCAGACCGGCGTTCCGAGGATCGCCTCGATCTCGGCCCGCCGCTGGGCCAGGAGCTCGGGCGTCTCCGCCTCCAGCACCAGGCGCAGGTACGGCTCGGTGTTGGACGGGCGCACGTTGAACCACCAGTCGGGATAGTTGACGCTGATGCCGTCGAGCCGGTCGGCCTCGCCGTCGGCGTATCTCTCCTCCAGCTCCGCCATCTTGCCGGCCTTGTCTTCGACCTGGAAGTTGATCTCCGGACTCTTGGCGTAGCGGTGGAGCGGCTCCACCAGCTCCGCCAGGCTCTTGCCGTGCCGCCAGAGCAGGTTCAGCACTTCGACCACGGCCAGCAGCGAGCTGTCGGCGTGGTTGGCATCGCGGAAGTAGTAGTGCCCGGCGAGCTCGCCGCCGAAGATGCCGCGTTTCTTTCTCAGGGTCGCCTTCATGAACGAGTGCCCGACCCGCTCGCGCACCGGAATCCCGCCGCACTCGGTGATGTACTCGCTGACCGCCCGCGACGAGCGCAGGTCGTAGAGGACGTGCTTGCCCGGATCGCGGCTCAGAAGCTCGCCGCCGATCAGAGCGGTGACGATGTCGCTGCCGATGGGCTCGCCGCTGCCGTCGACGAAGGCCGAGCGGTCGGCGTCGCCGTCGAACGAGATGCCGAGGTCGGCGCCCGTGGCGCGCACCTCTTCGGCGAGGGTTTCGAGGTTCTCGAGCTTGAGCGGATTCGCCTCGTGGTTGGGGAACGTGCCGTCGAGCTCGAAGTAGAGCGGCACGAGCTCGATGCCCATCCGCTCGAGCAGCGGCCGGTAGAGGGTGCCCATGCCGTTGGCGGCGTCGGCGACGACCTTGAGGGTGGGCGCGTCGTCGGGCCGGCGGAGGAAGCCGAGGATCTTCTCGCCGTAGGCCTCGAAGATCTCGTCGTGCGTGAGCGTTCCGCGCTGCGCCGCCGGTTCGGGGACGCCCTCGGCTACCGTCCGCTCGATCAGCGGAATGCCGTGGTCGCCCGACACCGGCCGCGCGTCGCTGTGGCTGAACTTGCAGCCGTTGTATTCGGAGGGGTTGTGGCTGGCGGTGACCTGGATGCCGCCCGCCGCTCGCAGATGGCCGACGGCGAAGTAGTTCATCGGCGTCGTCGCCAGGCCGATGTCGACGACGTCGAGGCCGCTCGCCAGGAGTCCCTCGATCAACGCCTCGGCGAGGGGTCCGCTGTGGGACCGCATATCGCGGCTGACCACGATGCGGTTGCCGAGCGCGCGGTCCTCGTCGTCCAGGATGCGGTGGAAGGCGAGGCCGATCTTGCGAACGATCTCCTCGTCGATCTGCTCGGGATAGACACCGCGAACGTCGTAAGCCTTGAAGATTCCTGCCATTTTGCGAGACGACTCCTCTGATTGCGATCACCGGTCGGCGAACGGGCTCCGATCATAGCCGACCTCGGGGGATCCGCCGAGCGCGGCTCGCTCGCTGTTGCGAGGGCGCAAACGATCCTCTAGACTGCGCGACGCGGCGCTTGCCGCTTCTCATACCCGCCTGACTCATGAACCAGCTCGCGCGCCGTCTACTGCACCTCCCGATTGCCGCCGCCCTCGTTCTGCTGAGCGGCTGCGGAGGCGCCGATCGGGAGACGACCTGGCCTCAATTCCGCGGCCCCGGAGGTAACGCGGTGTCGACGGAGGTCGGCCTCCCGACCGCTTGGGAGGCCGATGGAAGCGCCTTCAGATGGCGCTTCGCGAGCCCCTACGAAGGGCTCTCTTCGCCCATCGTCGCCGGCTCGCGGATCTTCCTCACCGGCGAGCGGGTCGAGGAGGGGAGCTCGGATCTCAGGGTCTTCGCGCTGAGTCTCGAGAGCGGCGAGCTCGAATGGGAGTCGTCCGTGGTCAGCCGCGAGCGCGAGAGCTTCCCGCAGCGGTCGGTGGTCAACAGTCCGGCCGGCATGACTCCGGCAACCGATGGCGAGCTGGTCTTCGCCGACTTCGGCACGCATCTGGTCGCGCTCGACTTCGACGGCGAGCTGCTCTGGTCGCGAGAGATCCAGCCCGACTACCTCGAACTGATGTACTACGGCGCCGGCTCGTCGCTGGTGCTGACCGCCGACAGCGTGATCGTCTTCCGCGACCGCGAGCGGCTCGACGAAGGCGTCGAGGGCTGGATCGCCGCCTTCGACAAGGCGACGGGCGAGAGCCGCTGGAGGATCGGCTGGGAGGACACCTGCTGCTCCTTCACGACGCCGATGGTGGTCGAGCGCGCCGAGCGCACCGAGGTCGTCGCCGTGCTCTCCAGCCGCGTCGTCTCCTGGGACGCGGCCACCGGCGAGGAGATCTGGCGGCGGCCGATCACCGCGACCCAGCCGGTTTCGAGCCCGGCGCTCGAGGGCGACCTGCTGTGCGTCGCCACCGGCGCTCACCAGCGCAAGCAGACCGCTTGCTGGCAGCTCGACGCCGACGGCACCCCCGGCGACGAGCCCCTCTGGCACGAGAAATGGGCACCCGGCACCGGTTCGCCGCTGCTCTACGACGGTCTCTTCTTCATCCTCCACGAGAACGGCTTCCTGCGCTGCCAAGACGCGCGGGGCGGCAAGGTTCAGTGGCAGACGCGGCTGCCGGAGCCGCCCTATCATGCGTCGCTGGTCGCCGGCGACGGCAAGATCTACGCGGTCTCGCGGGGCGGTAGGGTCTCCGTCTTCGCCGCCGGCCCGGGACTCAGGCAGCTGGCCGACAACGAGCTCCCCGACATCAATGTCCTGGCGACGCCCGCGATCGCCGACGGCTGCCTGATCGTGCGGACCGCCGAATCGGTCCTCTGCATCGAAGACCCGAACGCCGGGTCCGCCGCTGCGAGCGACCGCGGCTGATCGCCGCGCCGCCAGGGCGTCGCCCTGCTCCTCGCCGCCGCGGCCGGAGCCGGCCGCCATGATCGGGTCGACGGTCGATGGTACGCTCGTTGACCGCCGAGCATCACGATTGGAAAGCCACGCGCGGCGGGGGCAGAATGGGGACCTCGGGCAACCAGGCCAGCGACCCGACCCGGGCCGATTTGGTTCGGCTTCTCGGCTTTCGTGAGCTCATCCAGGTGTCGCGCGTCGGGCTGATGGCGTCGCACCTGTGGGTGTTCCTGCTGCCGGCGGCGCTCGCCGGCGAAGTTCCCGGCGGTGCGTTCTGGATCGGCGCGATCTACGTCACGGTGCCGCTGGGAATGTTGATTTACGGCTGGAACGATTACCGCGACGCCGACGTCGACGCCATCAGCGTTCGCAAGCGCGACTCTGTGGCGGCGAGGTTCTTCGGCTACCGGCTGGGCGCGGCCCGGCGGAAGATCTTGCCGGTCTACATCGTGGTGCTGCATCTGCCGTTCCTGGTCGTGGCCGCGATCCACGGTCAGCTCTGGGCCTTCGGTTGGCTGGCGGTGATGGTATTCGCCAACTGGCTTTACAACGGGCCCGGAGTCCGACTCAGCCGGGTGCCCGTGGCGGCGGAGCTGACGGCAACCTGGATCTATCTCAACATCCTCTGGCTGGGCGTGCTGACCAGCGGCCTCCAGCCGCACTGGACGGGCTGGCTCCTGGCGGGGATGGCGATCCTGGTCTTCCAGATCGCCGGGGCGATCGTCGATATCGAGCCCGATCGCGTGGTGCGCAAGATCACCTTCGCGGCGGCCGTCGGGAAGCGGTGGGCGTCCTCCACCCTTGCGGCGATGGTCGCCTCCAAGGGCATCTTGCTGCTGACCAGCTTCAACGGGCTGGTGCCGGCGGTCTTGAACCTCGCGGCGATCCCGCTCTGCCTGGTGAGCCCGAATCGACTGCGCAAGCACCACCCGTCGGGCCTGGCCTACGCGTACTTCGTCATCATCGACTGGGTCTGCCTGGCGATGCTCGCCGCCTAGCGGCGGGCGGCGTCCGGGCTCGACTCAGTCGGGCAGGGTCGCCAGGAAACTCCGCAGGCACTCGGCGAACCGCAGGGTCGATTCGGCGTGCGGCAGGTTGCCGCTCTCCTCGAAGACCTCGAGCTCGGGGGCGACGGAGGCGTGGCGTAGCCAGAGATCGGCGGTCTCTACCGGCGGGCTCTTGGCCTGCCGACCCCAGCCGATCCAGGTCGGGCAGTCGAGGCGGCCGAGGGCCTCCTCGACGCGGTGGTTCAGGTAGCCGCTCAGGTAGGCGGCCAGAGGCCGGTGCGAGCCGGGCTGATGGCTGGAGTGGTAGTAGCGTTCGATGCGCGCCGCGTCGACCCGATCGGGAGCGGCGAACACGTCGCGCTTGAGGTAACGGGCGATCGCGGTGCGGCTGGTGTAGAGATTGAGCGCCGAGGTGCCGAGGATCGGCGCTCCCAGGAGCCGGTGGACGAGGGCGTCCTTGAGATCGGGCTCGTCGCCGTAGATGTTTACGCCGGAGGGCACCGCGAGCGCCAGGCCGCGGATCGCCTCCGGGTGGTCGACCGCTACCTGGACGGCATAGGCCGCCGCGAGGCCGGCGGCGACCGGCACCACGCGCTCGCGGACCACGTCGTCGACGAAGTCGACGATCAGCTGAATGTAGAGTTCGTCGTCGTAGTGGAGCTTTGGCTTTTCCGAGCGTCCCCAGCCGAGCAGGTCGATGGCGAAGACGCGGTGATCGGAGGCCAGCTGCTCGGCCACCGGTCGCCACTCCTCCGAGTCGTGCCCCGGGCCGAAGGAGTGGAGCAGGAGGAGCGGCGGCCCTTCGCCGAGACTCTGGAAAGAGACTTCGCCGAGCTTCCAGGCGTAGCGGTGGGCGCGGCCCCAGGCGGCCGACCGGAGCCGCTTGGAGCGCTTGGCGATGAGGGCGTTGGCGAGCGCCGGCAGCCCCACCGCTGCACCCCCCAGAAGCAGACCCCTGACCAGCCGCTTGCGGCGGCGGCGCTTCTGTTCCTCTTCCGACGTTCGGGCGACCACGACCCGAAAAGCCTACCAGCCGAGGCTCGTCATCGCACGGCGGTTGGGCGAAACTAGGGCATGGGCCGAGAGATTCTCGTCGTCTGGGCGGGCCGTCGCCAGCGCGACGACTGGCAGCGCCTGTGCGACGACTACCGCGAGCGGCTGTCTCGCTGGGCTCGGGTGCGCGAGCTGCCGGTCAAGGTGCGAGGCGGCGCCGAGAGCGGCAACCGGCTGGCGGCCGAGGGCGCGGCTCTGCTGGCCGCGCTGCCCGATCCGTGCTGGGTCGTGGCCCTCGATCGGCGGGGCAAGGCCCGCTCCTCGACCGGGCTGGCCGGCTGGCTGGCGGACCGGATCGAGGTGTGGCCCCATCCGATCGCCTTCCTGATCGGCTCCGACCTCGGTCTGGCGCCCCAGGTGCGAGCGGAGGCGCGCGAGACGATCTCCTTCGGGCCCCTGACCCTGCCACATCAGCTGGCGCGAGTGGTCCTCTACGAGCAGCTGTACAGGGCGCTTTCCATCGAGGCCGGAATAAAGTACCATCGCGGGTCGTTATAGACAGCCGCCTAACAAGCGGTGCGAAGAGAGGAGAGACGGAGTTGGCCAAGACCAGTGCTGCAAAGAAGACCCCGAAGGCCTCGAGATCCGGTCTCGACCAGCTGCGTAATCGTCTCGAGGTGAAGCGCCAGGAGATTCTGGACCTCTACGAGCACGATCTCAGGGTGGGTCAGAAGACAAGCGACGAGGGCGCGGAAGACCTCGTCGACCGGGCCAACAGCGCCTACAATCGCGAGTTCATGCTGTCGCTCTCGGGCAGTGAGCGCGAGGTGCTCAAGGAGATCGAGGGCGCGCTCGAGAGGGTCGAAGCCGGCGACTACGGCTTCTGCCAGGCCTGCGAGGAGAAGATTCCGGCCAAGC
>JAHEKO010000446.1 GCA_024638355.1 Acidobacteriota bacterium | reverse complement strand
CGTCAGCCTCGACATGGACAGCCTCGACCCGCGCGAGGCGCCGGGCGTCGGCACCCCGGTGCCCGGGGGCCTCAGCTACCGCGAAGCCCACCTTTTGATGGAGACCATCGCCGACGGCGTCCGCGTCGGCTCGATCGACGTCGTCGAGATCAACCCCATCCTCGACGAGAGGAATCGGACTGCGCAGCTGGCCATCGAGCTGGTGCTCTCGGGGCTGGGGAAGTCGATCCTGTAGGTCTAGGCGCCCGCCGGCTCCGGGCTGCCGTTCCCGCGCTCGCTCCGGTACCTTTCGAACCATGCCAGCACGTGGGCGATCTTGGCGATGAGCTGGCTCGGGCGGCGGGCGATACCGTGGGAGGCGCCGGGGATGCGCACCAGGGCGGTGTCGACCTTGCGCAGCTTGAGCGCCTGGTAGAACTGCTCGGACTCGGACATCGGCGTGCGGTAGTCGGCCTCGCCGGTCAGGAGCATGGTCGGGGTGGTGACGTTGCCGACGTGGTGGAGCGGCGAGCGGCGCAGGTACTCGTCGGGCACGTCCCAGGGGAAGCCCGAGAACCAGTACTTGTAGAAGAAGGGGTAGAAGTCGGCGGTGAGGACGAAGCTGTACCAGTTGATCACCGGCTTGGCCGAGACGGCGGCCGCGAAGCGATCGGTCTTGCCGACGATCCAGGCGGTCAGCACGCCGCCGCCGCTACCGCCGGTGACGAAGAGCTGCTCCTCGTCGATGTAGCCGCGGGCGATCACGGCGTCGACTCCCGACATCAGATCGTCGTAGTCCTCGCCGGGATAGTTGTGGTGGATCAGGTTGCCGAACTCTTCGCCGTAGCTCGTGCTGCCGCGCGGGTTGGCGTAGAGAACGACGTAGCCGGCGGCGGCGAAGAGCTGCACTTCGGAGGAGAAGCGGTCGCCGTAGTCGGCGAACGGGCCGCCGTGAATCTCGAGGATGAGCGGGTACTTCTCGCCGGGATCGAAGCCGGGCGGGGTGGCGATCCAACCCTGGATCTTGCGCCCGTCGTGGCTCGATTCCCACCAGATCTCCTCGACCTCGGCCAGCTCCTTGTGGGTCAGAAGGTCGGCGTTGAGGTCGGTGATCCGGCGGGCCGCGCCACCGCCGCGCGCGCCGACCGCGACGTCGGCGGGGCGCTCGGGGGGCGAGGTGGTGTAGGCGAAGCGGCCTTGGGGGGAGACGCTGAAGGAGCCGCCCGAGTAGGGCCGCGTCAGGGAGTTGCCGAGGTCGTCGGCCAGCTTCTCGACCCGACCGGCGAGCGACACGTAGGCCACCTTGCCGTTGCCCTCGGTGTCGTAGCTGAAGAAGAGCCCCTTGCCGTCGGCGCCCCATTGCGGGTCCTGCACGTCGCGGTCGAAGTCGCCGGTGACCGGCCGGGCGCCGCTACCGTCGCGATTCATCACGTGAAGGCGGGTGATCTGGTAGCCCTGCCGCCGGTCGTCGAAGCCGAGGTAGGCGATCTTCGAGCCGTCGGGTGAGACGACCGGGCCGCCGTCCGGACCGCGCCGGTCGGTCAGAGCGCGGATCGCGCCGTCGCTCACCGCAACCTCGTAGATCTCCGAATCGAGGGGCTCGTACTCCCAGTCGTCGTGCCGGTTGGCCGAGAAGATCAGGTGGCGGCCGTCGGGCGTCCAGGCCGGCGTGCCGCCATGGTCGAAGTCGCCCGTGGTGAGCTGCCGCGGCGAGCCGCCTTCGGCCGGCACCACGAAGAGGTGGGAAAAGCCCGGCTCGAGGAAGCCGGCGCCGTCGGCGCGGTAGACCATCTTTTCGATCACCCGCGGCGCATCGGCCCACTCGGCGCCCTCGGGTTTGGGCGGCATCTTGGCCATCGGCTCGGGGCGGCTCGGGACGCGCATCGACAGGGCGAGCCACTTGCCGTCCGGGGACCAGGCCAGGCCGCTCGGCGAGTGGATCAGGTTGGTGATCTTGGCGGTGGCGCCGGTGTCCATCCAGCGCAGGTGGAGCTGCGGTGAGCCGTCGGCGCTCGACACGAAGGCCAGGCGATCGCCGCTCGGCGACCAGCGCGGCGAAGTGTTGTGGTTGTTGCCCGAGGTCAAGGGCCGGTGGGTGGTGCCGTCGAAGCCGACGGTCCACAGGTTCGAGCGACGGCTATCGCTCATCACGTCCATGAAGTTGCGGACGTAGACGATGCGCTTGCCGTCGGGAGAGATCCGGGGATCGGCGGCCCACTCGAGCTCGAAGACGTCGAGCGCTGCGAAGCGCTCGGGATCGGGTGCGTCGGCCCCGTAGGAGGGAATCGCGGTGAGCAGGGCGAGGGTGAGGGCGAGGCGGCAGCGGGGCTTCATCGGCAATCTCCTTGGGCCGTTCGGGCCGGGTTCGGGGAGCCGGCATCATACGATGGTGCGGGCGCCGCATCGGGTGGCACGGCGGTTGCTATCCAGGTGGGGCGAAACGTATCGCGGGAGACGACATGAACGGAAAGACCACACTCCATCGCAGCGCACTCGCTTCATGGCTCTTCCCGCTGGCGCTCGCCGTCCTCCTGGCGCCACACCCGGCTCTCGCCCAGGACCCGGACCCGGAGCGGTTCGAAGAAGAGCTGGTGGTCTCCGAGGTGCTGATCGACGCCCTGGTGACCGACAAGGACGGCCGGGTGATCCTCGGCCTGGGCAAGGACGACTTCAAGGTCATCGAGGGAGGGCGCGAGATGGAGATCGCCGGGGTGAGCTTCTACAGCAGCCAGGAGCGGGTGCCTTCAGCGGCCGCCGAGCTGCCCGGCTTCGACCTGAGCGACGTTCCCGAGGATCGGCACTTCATCATCTTCTTCCAGGAGCTGCGGAGCGGCGGGCGCGGGATCAACAACCTCTTCGCCCGCCAGCAGCGGGCGGCTCGCGAGATCGAGGAGTGGGTGGTGAGCGGGCTCGACCCGGCCGACGTGGTTGCGGTGGTCTCGTACGGCTACAAGCTCAAGGTGCACCAGGACTTCACCCGCGATCGCCAGGCGCTGCTCGAGGCGATCACCGCGGCGGCAAAGGGGGTCGATCCCGAGTCGAGCTGGCCGTCGCGCCAGCGGCCCGAAGCGGAGATCGGACCGCTGCTCGAGGCCCTCCCGTCGGGCAAGAAGCTGAGCAAGCAGACCAAGAACGTCTACCAGGGGCTCCAGGTGCTGGCGCGGGCCGCCGCCACCGTGCCGGGGCGCAAGAACCTGGTGTTCGTCGGCGTCGGTTTCGACGCCCCCCGCAGCACCGAGTACCGGCGGATGTACCCGACCGTCAAGGCGCTCAACGACGCCAACGTCGCCGCCTACACCATCGACCTGGTGCCGACCAACACCGATCACTCGTCGCGGGCGTCGCTGAACCATCTGGCGATGGCCACGGGCGGCGACTTCTTCTTCACCTTCATCCGCTTCGGCTCGCCGCTGGCCCGCATCGCCAAGACCACCAGCGGCTACTACCTGATCGCCTACCGCAGCGAGCACCCGGCCGGCAAGTCGGGCTTCCAGAGGGTCAAGGTGGGGGTGGCCAACCCCGAGTTCCGGGTGCGGTCGCGAAGCGGCTACTCTTACGGCGGCTAGGCGCTTTCGAAGGCGG
>JAHEKO010000445.1 GCA_024638355.1 Acidobacteriota bacterium | reverse complement strand
ACTACAACGACAACGCCGAGCGCGTCCACCGGTTGACCCTCGAGGCCCTCGACACGCTCGAGGCCAGAGACCGCGCTTTCGTCTACATGCACACCATGCACCCCCACAACCCCTACCGGCCACCCGAGCCGTTCTACAGCCGCTACGCGGCCGGAATCGACTCCGACATCGACGGCGGCACGGCGACCCTGCTGGCGATACACCGCGGCAGGGTCGAGACGACGCCGGCGGACCGAGAGCGCCTGCGGGCGCTCTACGCCGCGGGACTCGCCTACAACGACAGCGAGCTCGGGAAGCTGATGCGCGAGCTGGAGAGCCGCTACGAGCCGGGCGAGGTGCTGATGGTGTTCACATCGGATCACGGCGAGGAGCTGTTCGAGCACGGCTCGGTGCTGCACGGCTACACCCTCTTTCGGGATCAGCTGCACGTCCCCCTGGTCTTCTGGTGGCCCGGGGTGCTCGAGCCGCGGCGCGTCGAGACCGGGTCCGACCATCTGGATCTCAGCGCCACCCTGCGCTCGCTGGTCGAGGACCCGGGTGCGGCCGGCCACGGTTGGCCGCTGTGGGACCTCATGTCGGGCGACGCCGTCGACTGGCCGAAGCGCGTCCGCTTCAGCGCCGCCTCGAGCCTGCGCGGTGGAATCTTCGGCGCGCAGTCGCAGCGGCTCAAGCTGATCTGGGCGCCGCGGACCCCGCGCAAGTGGGGGATGGGTGGCGTCACCGGGCGGAGCTGGGACGCCGAGTACCTGTTCGACCTCGAGAAGGACCCCGGTGAGACGACCAACCTCGCCGGCCAGCGCAGTCTCGAAGCCGACTGGCTGCGTGCCCGCCTGGCCGCCTGGATCGAGCGCGGCAAGCTCGAGGAGGTCGGCAGCGATACCGAGGAAGAGGTCGACGCGGAGACCCTCGAGCGCCTCCGGGCGCTGGGTTATGTCGACTAGGCTGCCGCTCGCCCTCGCGGGGCTCGTCGCCCTGACCGGCTGCAACGGCGGCGAGGTCGTCGAGCGCCCCCTCCTCGACGGTCTGCACGAGCCCGATGTTCTCGTCGAGCGGGCGAGTCTCGAGCCGCCGCCGTCGCTCGCACCCAACCGGTTCGTCCGCGGCTGGCACCCCTTCAAGTTCCAGGGCAAGTCGGCTCTGGTGCCGCGTCCGGAAGAGGTGGTCTTCGAGCTGGCCAATCTCAAGAGCCGAAAGCGACAGCTGACGCTGCGTTTCTCGCACTTCGAGCCCTCCGTGGCCATCGACAGGCGGGCGTGCGTCGACGGCGTCGATATCGGACCGGTGCCGTTCGCGAATCCACTATCCGTGCCGCTGCCGGCCGAGCTGCCCGCCGGCCGGATCGCCGTCACGCTCGGCTGCGGTGACGGGGCGAAGCTGGGTGGCGACCGGCCGCCCGTGGTCGCGGCCGCCTTCGTGCGGCCGGCTCTGCCCGCGGGCGAGGTCACCTTCGAGCCGGGCAAAATCGTCCAGGCTCCCTGGTCGGCCGTCGACTTCGTGCGCCGGGTAGAGGGCGCGAGCCGGATCCTCGGCCGCTTCCGGCCGCCGTCCCGCGGCGCCGGGGAGAGCCCGCGCTACGAGCTTTCGGCCGAGTGGGAAGACGGGACGGTGGAGACCCTCTACGAATGGCCGGGCCAGGGGGAAGAGCTCGACGCCGCTCTCGGCGGGCGGTCGGGGCTCGTGCGGCTCCGCCTGACCGCCGCCGGCGAGGGCGGTCCGGGGCGCTGGGAGGATCTGCGGCTGGTCGAGCGCGAGCGGCAGCCGCCCGTGGCCGAGCCGCCGCCGCCGGCGCCCAAGCTGGTGCTCTTCTACGTTCTCGACGCCCTACGCGCCGACGAGGTGGGGCACCTGGGCGGCGTCGAAGGCGTCACTCCGACGATCGACCGGCTGGCCGCCGAGGGCGTGACCTTCACCGACCACTTCACCGTCGCGCCCAACACCATGCCGTCGACCAAGGCGCTCTTCACCGGCCGCGCCTTTCGCACCAAGGGGGGCTGGAAGCTGCCGCCCGGCGCCGGTCGGACACTGGCCGAAGCCTGGCTCGCCGCCGGCTACCACACCGCCGCCTTCTCGGCCAACGCGTTCGTGTCCGAGGAGTTCGGCCTCGCTCGCGGCTTCGAGCTGGCCCCTCGGGCGGTGAGCTGGGTCGATGACGACACCGGCAAGGTGGCCAGCGCCCAGCGGGTCCACCGCTTCGGCCTGCGCTGGCTCGACCGGCTGGGAACCGAGGACCCGGGCTTCCTTTATCTGCACACGGTTCATCCCCACAATCCGTACGATCCGCCGGAGCCCTTTCGCGGCCGCTTCACCGCGGGAATCGACTCGCAGATCGATGGCAGCTCGCGGACGCTCGCCGACATCAAGCACAAGCGGATCGAGGCGAGCCCGGCCGACCGGGAGCGCCTCAAGGGCCTCTACCGCGGCGGCCTGGCCTACAACGACGCCGAGCTCGCCAGGCTCCTGGAGATCCTCGAGGAGCGCTACGCTCCCGGGGAGGTGCTGATCGTTCTGACCTCCGATCACGGCGAAGAGCTGTTCGACCACGGCGGAGTGCTTCACGGCTACACCCTCTACGACGAACAGCTGCACGTTCCGCTGGTCTTCTGGTGGCCGGGCGTGATCGAGCCGGGCGTGGTCGAACGGCCGACCGACTCGCTCGACCTGCACGCGACCCTGCTGAAGCTGATCGAGCCCGGCGCCGAGCCGGCGAGCGAGGGGCGATCGCTCTGGCCGCTCTTGAGCGGGGCCGGTGCCGAGGCCGACTGGCAGGATCGCGTGCGCTTCGCCTCCGCCTCGAGCCTGGAGAATCCGATCTTCATGGCCCGCTCCGATGGCATGAAGCTGATCTGGGCGCCGCGCTTCGGCATGGGCCAGGGCCTGGGGCGCACGCGCGACTCCGAGTACCTGTTCGATCTGGCGTCGGATCCCGGCGAGACGCGGAATCTGGCCGGTAGCTCGGTCCTCGAAGCCGCCTGGCTGCGTGCTCGGATGCTGGCGTGGATCGAGCGCGAGCAGCTGCACGATCTCGAGGACGCCTCGCCCGACGAGGTCGACGAGGAGACCAAGCGTCGACTGCGGGCGCTCGGCTACCTCGACTGAGCTATTCGACCAGCTCGAATCCGGTCATGGAGACCGAGCCGTCCTCCAGCGCCGCCTCGAGCTGGTAGCGGCCGGGAGCCAGCGCCCGGCCTTCGAAGACGCCGGCAAACCGAGCCGTGCCGTCGGCGCCGTCGGCCAGCGGCTCGAGGTCGATCTGGTGTGGAATCGACGCGCCGTCGGCGTCGAGCAGACGCAGCTCGAGCTCGCCGCTCTCGGTCGCGGGCGGAGCGAAGAGGAGGAACCGCCGGCCGCGTCCGCGGAGAATCGCCGGCGCTACGTCGACGGCCGCCGTCTCGTCGCCCAGCATGAACAGCGTCAGAGCGGCCGGCGGCTCGATCTCCGACGGCGTGAACTGGCGGCGCGACTCTCGGGAGGCGACGAAGAAGGGGCCCAGCGGCGTGGTCGGCGTCGCGGGGCCCGCCGGCACGGCGAGGCTCGTCGAAGACAGGTGCCGCCGCCGCCCGCGGAGA
>JAHEKO010000444.1 GCA_024638355.1 Acidobacteriota bacterium | reverse complement strand
CCAGCTCGGTGCCGAAGCCGGCCGTCTTCTTGTGGTTGTAGAAGCCGTGCTGGGGAGCGGCGTCGGTGAGCCAGAACTCGTACTTCGAGCTGCCGGTGCCGGCCATCGCGCCGTAGGCCAGCCGGCGATTCACGGCGGTCGCGGAGTCACCGGCGCCGGTCACGGCCAGGACCGGCGTAGCGGCCGGAATCGATGTCCAGGAATCGGGGTCGCAGAGGTGATCCTCGTCGGCGGGCCCCTGAATCGAGTACGCCAGATAGCAGGTCGCCGGCTCCAGCGCACTGTGACTGTAAGAGGAACCCGCGCAGCCGTCGTAGAAGCGGCGCGCTCCGGCGACGGTAAGCGCGGCTCCCGAGCCCGCTGAGTGCCCGGCGAGCGCATAGCCCGCGTTGTGGTCGATCGTCACTCCGAAGCGCGAGCTGAGCTCACGGTTGAGGCGCCTCATCTTGCCGAGGACCGCATCGATATCCAGCAGCCGGAAGTAGTTCATGACCTTGAAGGGCTGCACCGAGACGCCGAGATGCACCGCCGCGGCGTCGATCTCGTCCTGCTCCGTGTGAGGTACGCCACCGCCCGGCTCGGTATGGCTCAGCATCACCACGACGTAGCCGTACTCGGCGAAGACGTCGATCCAGGGCGAGGTCTTGTAGGCGCCGGGCGCCGCCCCCGACGAGCCTCCGTGGCTGAAAAGGATCAGCGGATAGCTGCCAGGGACGTCTGGAAGAGCCACGGACACCTCGCAGGCGCGGGACGTTCCCCAGGGAGTCAGGTAGCCGAGCGGCGGGATCTGTCCCACGTGCCGGCGGATCGCATTCGAGGGTCCTCGTGTATAGGGCATCTCTCTCTCTCCCTCCTCGCCCGTGAACGAAGGCGATCGTCTTTCAGAGGCGGGAGCTTACCAGGGCGGTAGGAGCCGCGGAAGCGCCCGGCAGACTACGCCGGCCGCGCTACTCGGCGCCGCCGAGACGGTAGATGGCCAGCGAGCTCTCGCCGTAGATCCGCTCGTTGTCCAGCGACAGCTCGCCCGCTGCCGACGGCAGCGTCTTGCGCACCGAGTGCTCCACCGCCAGCTCTCCGGCGGGTGCCAGAAGCGGCGCGACCGCGGTGATCACGTCTTCGTAGCCCACGAAGTCGTAGGGTGGGTCGGCGAACACCAGGTCGAAACGCGCGTCGCCGAGCTTCGCCAGGCCTTCGAACAGCTCCGCCCGCAAGACCGTCACGCCCCCCTGGGCCAGGCGCGCGGCATTCGCCTCGGCGACGGCGGCCGCCCGGCGACTCGCCTCGATGAGAACAACCTCTCTCGCGCCCCGGCTGAGCGCCTCGAGTCCGACCGCGCCGCTACCGGCGAAAAGGTCGAGGAACCTCGCTCCCGAGATCCGGTTTCGCCAGATCGAGAACAGGGCCTCGCGGACTCGCGACGCGGTCGGACGCACGCCGGGCGGCACCGCCAGCGGCCGTCTACGGAGGGCACCGCCGGTGATCCGGGTCTCTCCAGGGCGGCGACTCACCGCTCGGATCCCCCCTCGACCACCCGAACGAACTCGCCGATCAGCTCCTCGCGCAGTACGTAGACCACCAGCGGCTGATCGACCCCCCAGAGCTCGACGCCGCGCTGGTCGCTGGTGAGCGCGATCACTTCGAACAGCACGCCGTCGCGGCGCTCGAGGACGTCGCCGGGGGCGGGCTCGTAGCCCGACGGGAACTCGGCCGCGGTCGCGGTCTCCTCGGCCCGCAGCGAGATCTCCTCGACGATGCGGATGATCCGCGACAGGGCGAGCGAGACGCTGTCGTAGCGGCCGAAGCGGAAGCGGTTCGGCTGCGGCTCGCGGTCGTCCTCGGGAGCACCTTCCCACAGATCCAGCACCAGCTCGCACTTCTGAATCCACTCGCCGGCCAGGCTTTCGCGCTGCTCCTCGCTCTCGCTCAGGTCGATCTCGCGCAGCCGGTTGACGTAGCCGGCGAGCTCGTCGGGATCGAGCTCCTCGAGACGCATCTCCGGTTCTTCTTCGCCGCTCCACAGGCGGAAGCGCACCGTGCCGTTGGCGAACAGGGTCACCTGCCGGCGGCCGATGTTGCTCGAGCAGTCGTAGTCGAAAAGCTCCACGCTCCTCAGATCGCGCGGCTGTCCCTCGCCGGGGGCCGCGAGCAGGAGAACGCCGCAGAGTGCCGTCGCGATCCGCTTCATCGCTCCCTATTCTCTCCCCGCAGGGCCGCGAGCGCGAATGCCAGCTCCTCGCCCGCCGTGATCAGCCCGTCGTGGCGCGCCGCGCGGGTGGCGCGCAGCGCGGCCCCGATGTGAGGACCGGCGGCGAATCCGTGCGCGAGCAGGGTCGAGCCGTCGATCGACAGCTCGAGCCGCCGCTGCGCGGCCAGATGAACGGCCACCCGCTCGCCGATCTCGGATCCGCCCAGCGCTTCGAGGAGCACGAGCTCTTCGAGATCGAGCGTCTCGAGAGTGTCGGCCAGCTCGCGGGGCCGCAGGCTGGGCCGGCCTACCGCGCGCACGAGATCCTCGAAGCCCTCGGCGCCACCCGCAGCGATCCCCAGCCGCCTCGCGGCCGCGTCTCGCGCTCCCGGGGGCAGCGTTCGCAGCGCCGCGGCGAGCAGGGTTCGCGACCGCCGGACCTCGTACTCCGCACCGTGGCGCCCGGTCCAGCCGTCGAGGGCTCGGGACACGGATCCGAGTCGCGTCGCCGCGCCCTCTCCCCCGTCGAGACCGGCCGCGGCCAGCACGCCGAGCTCGCCGAGGCGCCGCCACGTCCACTCGAGGTCGCCTTCGTCTTCGAACAGGAGCTCGAGCTCGGTGCGGAGCCGCTCGGCGCTGAGCCTCTCCACCGCGTGCGCGGCGCAGGCCTGGCGCGCCAGCCGCTCGGTCTCGGTACCGAGGCGGAAGCCGAGCCGCGCCTCGAAACGGACGCCGCGCACGATTCGCGTCGGATCGTCGAGAAAGGAGCGCGCGTGGTGCACGCGCAACCGCCTCGCAGCGAGATCGCCGGCGCCGCCCGACGGGTCGATCGGGGGTCCGTCGGGATCATCGAGCGGTACCGCCATGCTGTTGACGGTGAAGTCGCGGCGCCGCAGATCGTCCGCCAGACTGGCCGGGCGCACGCGCGGTAGGGCCGCCACCTCGGGATAGACCTCGCTTCGAGTACCGGCGAGATCGACGCGCCGTCCGGTCGCGAGCATGACGACCGCCGTGCCGAAGGCCTCGTGCGCGCGCAGCCGGGCGCCGACGTCGTCGGCCGCGGCTCGGGCGAGGGCGATCGCGTCTCCCTCGACGGCCAGATCGACGTCGAGGATGCGGCGCCCGAGGAGCCGGTCGCGAACCGCGCCTCCGACCAGGTAGACAGATGTTTCGCGCTCTCCGGCGATGCGCGCGACCGCCGACAGGAGGGTCCGGACCTCCGGCGGCAGGTCGGCCAAAGGGCTAGGCCCCCGCGGGCGGGGCGACGACTTCGCCGTAGCGAGCCTTGACGTTGCCCGCCCCGACCAGGCTCTCCAGCGAGGCCAGCAGCTCGGGGGCCATCTCGACCCGGAAGCGGTCCTCGGGCACGATCTTGAGCTTGCG
>JAHEKO010000443.1 GCA_024638355.1 Acidobacteriota bacterium | reverse complement strand
CCGCCATTGCGCCAGCGTCTGCTCTTTGGCCTCTGACCAGCTCGTAGACTGCCTCCGGCTCGAATTCTAGAGAGACACGGATCAGGGCGCGCCACCCGGTGGGGCTGTCTCGCCGCCCCCGTCGGACATGGTCGATGAGCTACCCCCCAAGGCGTGGCCGGCCGCTCACGGGCAGGGTACCTTCGCCTTGTAGAGCGGCATGAAAGAGGGGGTAATGCAACGATGGCCAACGCGACCCTTGCCAGGGCTTCAAAAGTGAGCAAGAAAGAGAAAACGACTCGCGAGGATCTGAATCCGTACCGGATCGCGCAGCTCCAGTTCGACCTGGCGGCGCGCTACATTCCGGACCTCAAGAAGGGCCTGATCGAGTACCTCAAGCGGCCGGCCCGAGCGGTCTACATCGAGTTTCCGATCCAGACCGAGCGCGGCTCGGTCAGGAACTTCGTCGGCTTCCGCGTGCTCCACAACAGCGTGCGCGGACCCGGCAAGGGCGGCATCCGCTACCACCCGAAGGTGACCGCCGACGAGGTGCGCGCTCTCGCTTCGTGGATGACGTGGAAGTGCGCAGTAGTGGACGTGCCGTTCGGCGGCGCCAAGGGCGGCATCATCTGCAACCCGAAGAAGCTCACCCAGGCCGACCTGCGCCGGATCACTCGCCGCTTCATCTCCGAGCTCGGCGACGACATCGGGCCGCACACCGATATTCCCGCGCCCGACGTCAACACCAATGCCGGCACGATGGCCTGGATCTACGACACCTACCAGGTGATGCATCCGGGGCAGGACAGTCTCGCGGTCGTCACCGGCAAGCCGCTCGACATCGGCGGCTCGCTCGGCCGGCGTGAGGCCACCGCGCGCGGCAGCCTGTTCGCAGCGCAGCGCGCGATCGAACGCGGCCTGGTCGACGGCCTCGACTCGCTCGAGGGCGCGACCGTGGTCATTCAGGGCTTCGGCAACGCGGGCTCGATCGCGGCCGAGCTGTTCGCCGAGCAGGGGGCCAGGATCCTCGCGGTGAGCGACACCGGCGGCGCGGTCTTCAAAGGGCGCGGACTCGACCCCGCGCTGGCGATCGCCCACAAGCGGGAGACCGGCTCGGTGGCCGGGCTCGACGGCGCGCGGAACATCTCCAACGAGGAGCTCCTGGCCCTGGAGTGCGACATCTTGATTCCGGCGGCGCTCGAGAATCAGATCCGTGGTGACAACGCTGCCGACGTGCGCGCCAAGATGATCGTCGAAGCGGCCAACGGGCCGACCACGCCGGCGGCCGACGAGATCCTCGAGGAAAATGGCGTCGTGGTGCTGCCCGACATCCTGGCGAACGCGGGGGGCGTGACCGTGAGCTACTTCGAGTGGGTGCAGAACCTCGAGCACCAGCAGTGGGATCTCGAAGAGGTCAACGACAAGCTACGCCGCAAGATGGTGCGCGCGACCGAGGAGGTGATCGACGAGCAGGAGAGGGTGAACGGCGGACTGGACGAGATCCAATCGCGGGTGAAGGGCAAGTCGGCGCCGACCCTCGGCCTCGTCTCGCTGCGCACCGCGGCCTTCATCCTGGCGATCCGGCGGGTCGCCAACGTCGCTCTCGAGCGCGGTATCTGGCCGTAGAATGGCGTGATGACACCGGTCAAGACGATCATGGCGCGCGACCTTGTCGTCGCCACGGAGACCGAAAGCGTGGCGACGGCGATGGAGCGGCTGGCCGCCAAGGACGTCGGCGCCCTGCTGGTGCTCCGCGCCGGCAAGGTCGCCGGGATCCTCTCCGAGCGCGACGTGCTGCGCCGGGTCGTCGCCCGGGGTCGAGATCCGCACGACACCCGCGTCGGCGAGGTCGCCACGCCGGAGCCGACCGCGGTCGGCGCCGAGACCTCGATCCGCGAATGCACCGAACTCATCCGTAGCCACGGATTTCGTCATCTGCCGGTCGTCGACGCGGATCGGCGGCCGGTCGGCTTGATCTCCTCGCGTGACCTGCTGCAGTTCGTCGTCGAGGGTCTGGAGAAGTACATCGACCTCCATGCCGCCGAGCAGCACCGCGAGGAGATGATCGATCCCTACGACACCTTCGGCGCCGGCCCCGACGGCGCCGAAGGCTGATCGGCGTCGCCGCGCCCGCGCAGGGCGCCCATCAGGCGCACCGCGCGATCGATGGTGCCGAAGGTCGGCAGGCCGCCGCGGCGCAGGAGCTCCGCCATCGGCCGGTACGGAGCGCCGCCGTCCACCACCGCCACCCAGGGCTTGGCGGTCTCCTCCTTGAGCCGCAGGAGCCTCCGCGCCAGCGAACGCTCGCCGAAGACGTCCTCGCGGTGCGCGGGCGCCGGCGCCAGGGTCTCCAGGGCGGGTGTCAGCGGCACGCAGCCGATCACCGCGGCATCGACGCCGCCGTCTTCGAGCACGATCCGCACCGCCTCGGCGAAGGGCTGGTCGCTCAGCATCGGCGTGAGATCGAGCGGATTGGCGACGCCGACGACGTCGGCCAGGCCGTGCTCCTCGAGCAGAGCGCTCAAATGCGTGACGCTCTCCGCGGAGAGCTCGGCGGGCTCGAAGCCCCCCAGGCTGTCCGAAGCCGCGACGCACTCGAAGCCCGCGTTGCTGACAACGGCCAGCCGGCGCGGCGGCCGGCGCGGCACCTCGAGGCAGGCGAAGAGGCGGATGAGATCCTCGAAGTCGGCCAGCGAATCGGCGGTCACGACGCCTGCGTAGGCCGCAAGCGCCTTGGTCACGGGGTAGCTGCCGGCGATGGCGGCGGTGTGACTCGCCGCCGCGCGCGCTCCCGCCGCCGTGCGCCCGGCACGGTAGAGCAGCACCGTGGCGCCGCGCGCCGCGATGTCGCGCGCCGCTTCGAAGCAGCGGATTCCGTCCAGCGGCCGGAAGCCCTCGACGTAGAGGGCATACAGGTCGATCTCGGAATCGTCTTTCAGGAAGGTCAGATAGTCGCCCACGGTGAGGTCGAGCTGGTTGCCGACCGAGATCGCGTAGCGAAACGACACGCCGTCGAGGCAGCTCATCTTGGCGGTGAGCAGGGCACCGCTCTGGGAGATGAGGGCGACGTTGGGCCGCCCCGCCGCGGCGGGGCCCTGCTTGTACTCGGGAATGAAGAGCGCGTCGTAGGCGCCCGGCTGCGAGCGGATTCCCAGGCAGTTGCCGCCGTTGATGACCGGCCCCCGGCCGGGCGTGGAGCGCGAACGGGCGAGGAGGCGCTGGACATCCGCGGCCAGGGCTTCCGATCCCGCCCGCTCGCCCAGGCCGCCGGAGATGACGATCATGCTCTCGGCCTTTTCGCCCTCGGTGGCCCGCGTCACCACCTCGCGAGCCCGCCGGGCGCCCACCCCGACGATCAGCAGGTCGACGGCCGCGGGCAGCGAGTCGAGGTCGGGGACGGCGGGGCAGCCCTCGACCGAGTCGGCCCCGCGCCGCACCACGTAGAGCCGATCAGGATCGAAGCCCTGGCGCAGGACGTTCTCGAGGATCACCCGACCCGGGTTCGCGCGCCGCGAGACGCCGACGATCGCCATCGACCGCGGATGGAGAAGCCGGTCGATCTTCTCCAGCGGTCGCGGCGGCATGGGCTC